>JAXDKX010000167.1:0-3681 GCA_034666905.1 Chloroflexota bacterium
GAACCGATGACCTCTTCCTTACCAAGGAAGTGCTCTGCCAGCTGAGCTATGTGGGCTAGTGGTGGGCAGGGAGGGAATCGAACCCCCACAGTCGAAGACGGCTGATCTACAGTCAGCGGAGCTCACCACCTGCTCAACCTACCCAGGTGCTGCGACGGTGACGGACCGAGACTGCGGTCTCGTGGTGGGCCCGGCGACCGATTGATGTTGGCGCTGGAGCCGACGACGGGACTCGAACCCGGAACCTGCGGTTTACAAAACCGCTGCTCTACCAATTGAGCTACGTCGGCGCGACAGGCAGGGTCATACCGCAGATGACCCGATCCGGCGCCGGGAGATGATAGGGCCGCCCGCCCGGGTGGGTCAAGCGTGCGGCCTCCCGATGGTCAGCCCTTGGGCGCCTTGCGTCCGCGTTTCGGTGCCGGTGTGGCGGGTGCGGCAGCGCCCGGCAACAGGTCCGCATCGGCCGCGGCGGCGGCCTCCGGCACGGCGACATCGGTCGCATCGGCACCGGCCGGGGTGGTTTCGGTCGTGGCCTTGTCGCCCGGGCTCGCCTCGGGGGTGCGTTTCGATCTCCGCTTGCGGGGCTCGGGAGGCTCAATGGGGAGGGCGTCCTCGAGAGCCCCGCGAGACGCTGCTGCCGCAGGTGCGGGGGTGGGAGATGCGTCCGCTCGCGCGTCGGCGACCGACGCGGCGCCCGCGTTTGGCTTGGCGGTCTCGGCTGGCTCGTCGGTCTCGGCTGGCTCGGGGGTGCGGGCCCTGCCGCCGTCGGCTGGATGCGCCGGCGTCGGCCACGGGGACGCGACCCTGGGCTGCTGGCGCCCCTCGGGATCCCGCTGTGCCACGGCCTCGAACAGCAGGATCGACCCCGCGACGGCCGCGTTGAGCGAGCCGACTGCGCCGCGCATCGGGATTCGCATGAACAGGTCGCAGCGGCGGCGAACGGTCGGCCCGAGGCCCTGACCCTCGCTCCCGACCACGATCGCCAGGGGCCCGCGAAGGTCGCTCTGGCGAGCGGTCAGCGGCGCATCCGCCTCGGAGCCGGCGATTCGGAGCCCGCTCCCGTGCAGATCAGCCAGCGCGCCACCGAGGTCGTCGACGGGGCAGAGCAGGAGGTGCTCCACGGCGCCCGAGGATGCCTTGACGGCGGCCGGGGTCAACGGCGCCTGCCGGCGCACGGGAAAGATCACGCCGTGGACGCCGGCGGCCTCGGCGCTTCGGAGCAGGGTGCCCACGTTCTGTGGGTCCTCGAGCGAGTCGAGGACAAGCACGAATGGCGGTTCGTCACGTTCGGCCGCCCTGGCCAGGATGTCGTCGAGGGAGGCGAACTCGCGTGGCTCCACGACGAGCGCGACCCCCTGGTGGCCATCGAAGCCGGCCAGCGCGGTCAGCGATCCGCCTTCGAGCTCGATGATCGGGATCCGCAATCGCGTGGCATGGAGGACCAGCTTCTCCAACGGGCCGCGGCGTTGGGGCACCACGAGCAACCGGAGCGCCGGGCGTCCCGCTGCAAACGCCTCTTCAACGGGGCGGCGGCCGGCGACCAGCTCCTCGTCCGAACCGAGGAGGTCAGGCGGCGGAAGGGCAGCGCTCTCGAGTCGCAACGGCTTGGCATGGCGTGGCTCGCCAGCCCAGGGTCGCGAGGCGGGTGGCCGCTCGCCGCGATCAGGAGCACGCCACTGGCCGCGACCGGGTTCGAATCGATCGGTCGGCCGACCGTCTGGCGGGCGACGATCGGGAGGCCGAGGCACGAACGGTGGCCGGCCCCGGTCCTCGTCGAGACGGTCGGTTCGGCGCGGGGGGCCGTAGCCGGGGCCTGGGCGGTTCCCCTGGCCCCCGGGGGAGCGATCGCCCGCGGGTCGCCAGGGTCCGCGACTCGGCGGCATGCGGTCGCGCGGCGGCTCACGCCCGGGTCCGTCCGGGATCGAACGATCCGGCGCCTCGAACTGGGCGGCATTTCGATTCTGGCTGGGGCCGACTCGCCGGGGGCCGCCCGGTCCCGAGATGAAAGGCCGCGGGTTGAACGGCCGGCCGCCACCGGGACGTTGACCCGGCCGGTCGGGAGCGTCGGGATTCGGGCGCCGCCAGGGTTCCGGTCGCCAGGGCGGCCCTGGTCGGTCCGTCGGTCCGGGGCGGCTTCGCGGAGCAAATCGGCCCTGGGGGCCGGATCGCCCGCCAAGCGCGCCCGGGCCGCCACGTCCCGCTGGCCCGCCGCGTCCCGCTGGCCCGCCGGGGCCGCCAGGCGCGCCGGGGCCGCCGGGCTCGCCGGTGCCGCGAAATCCGCCGCGATCACCCGGGCCACCAGGCGCCCCGGGGCCGAATCCACCACGGCCGCCTGGGGTGCCTCGCCCGCCCGGGCCGGGGCCGTCACGTCCTCGAGGCCCGCCAGGCCCGCCGCGCGCTCCGGGCCCGGAGCGCCCACCCGGCGGCCGAGGACGCGGCCGGCGATCGTCGTCGTTGCGCGGCCGATCAGCCATGCGCCACCTCCGCGACGCGACGCCAGCGCTGGCCGTCGCGCGTGTCCTCGACGCTGACTCCCAGGGCCATGAGCTCGTCGCGCAACCGGTCCGACGCCGTCCAATCCCGGGCGGCCCGCGCGGCCTCACGAGCAGCAAGCAGCGCCTCGATCTCGGGCGCGAGTGCCTCTTCGGGTTCCGGCAGCACCGCCAGCACTCGATCGAGATCACGGAGCGCGTCGAGCGCGCGTGCAGCGTCGGCGCTCGACAGTGAGCGCCGCTCGAGCCGTCGATTCAGCTCGCGGACGAGGTCGAACAGCGCGCCGAGGGCTGCCGAGGCATTCAGGTCGTCGTCGAGCGCGGCGCCGAAGGCCTCGCGAGCGGCGATCAGCGCCTCTGTGAGCGTCGGGTCGTCAGGCCGCTCCTCGCCATACGCCGAAAGGGCCGCGACGAGCGCGTCGAGACGTTCCAGCGCGGCCGCCGCGGCCGCGAGCGATTCGTCGGAGTGGCTGAGGCTGGCCCGGTAATGCACCGAGACGAGCGCCAGGCGCAGCGCCCGCGGTGAGACCCCCGCATCGAGGAGCTCGCTCACCCGAGCGATATTCCCCGTCGACTTGGCCATCTTGGCTCCGTCCATCCTGAGATGGGCGCAGTGCAGCCAGGTCCCCACGAACGTCTGGCCAGTCGCCGCCTCACTCTGGGCGATCTCATCCTCGTGGTGCGGAAAGACCAGGTCCATGCCGCCGGTATGGATGTCGAACGACGAACCGAGGTGGACCATGCTCATCGCCGAGCATTCGATGTGCCAGCCGGGCCGGCCCGGGCCGACCGTCGTCTCCCAGGACGGCTCACCCGGCTTGGGGCCCTTCCACAGCGCGAAGTCGCGCACATCGTCCTTGCCGTACTCGTCGGCCTCGACGCGCTCCCCCACCCTGAGTCCCTCGGGATCGAGCCGGGCCAGCCGGCCGTAAGCCGGCCACGACGCGATCCGGAAGAAGATCGAACCGTCGTCGGTCCGGTACGCGTGGCCGCCGTCGAGCAGCCTGACGACGAGATCCGCCATCGCGTCGATGTGCTCAGTGGCCCGCGGCAGCACGTCGGGGACGGTCATGCGGAGCGCGGCCGCGACGGCCAGGAAGCGTTCGAGGTAGCGGTTGGCCAGGACGTCGATCCCCTCGCCGGCCGCCGCGGCGCCCCGGATGATCTTGTCGTCGACGTCCGTGAT
>JAXDKX010000168.1:0-3341 GCA_034666905.1 Chloroflexota bacterium
CCGACGTCGTGTTCACCGGAGCCGATACCGGCGCCGTGGCCGATGCCGCGCAGGAAAAGGGCAAGTGGGCGATCACGTACGACCACCCGGCTTCGTGCAAGGTGGAGCGCTGCCTGACGGCGCCGTACTGGATCTGGGGGCCCGAGTACGCCCGGATCGCGGACCAGGTCAAGGCCAAGACCTACAAGGCCGGCTACGAGTACTTCGACGCGGACTCGAAGGCGATGGGCCTCCTTGGCTTCATGGACGGCGAGACGCCGACCAAGGGCGTGGCCGAGCTCCCGGCAGCCGACCTCACCCTGGTCAAGGACACCCTGGCCAAGATGCTGGCCGGCCAGTGGACCCGCTTCGACACCTTCGCGGGCCCGATCAAGGACAACACCGGCAAGGAGGTCCTGGCGGCCGGCGCCAAGCTGGTGCAGTCCGATCTCGACCAGTTCCCGCCCGGGGCGCCGGGCAACGAGTGCAAGGTCTGCATGTACTGGTGGGCCGACGGCATCACCAGCGAGCTGCCCAAGCTGTAGGAGCCAGGACACAGGGCCGCGGGCGGTTCGTCCGCGGCCCTGCCGACCAACGCCAACCGGAGGCCGGATGACGGCTCCCCAGGCATCCACCATTCCCGCTGTCGAGGCCAGCGGGATCGTCAAGACGTTCCCGGGCGTCGTCGCGAACGATCACGTCGACTTCGACCTCCGGGCCGGCGAGATCCACGCGCTCCTCGGCGAGAATGGCGCCGGGAAGAGCACCCTCATGAACATCCTGGCCGGGCTCTACCGCCAGGACGAGGGCGAGGTCCGGATCGACGGAACGCCGGTCGCCTTCCGATCGCCGCGGGATGCGATCGCCGCCGGCCTCGGCATGGTCCATCAGCATTTCACCCTGGTTCCGTCCCAGACCGTCACCGAGAACATCCTGCTCGGACTCGATCGGCCGCGATTCCTCCTCAACGCGAGGCGATCGGAGACAGAGATCGGCCGGCTCGCTGCCGAATTCGGGTTGCGGGTGGATCCGCGGGCCAAGATCTGGCAGCTGAGCGTCGGCGAGCAGCAGCGAGTCGAGATCCTGAAGATGCTGTACCGCGGTGCCCGGATCCTGATCATGGACGAGCCGACGGCGGTCCTCGCCCCCCAGGAGATCGAAGAGCTGTTCCGAACGCTCCGGGCCATGGCGAAGGCGGGTCGAAGCATCGTCTTCATCAGCCACAAGCTGACCGAGGTCCTCGCCATCGCCGACCGGGTCACGGTGATGCGTCGTGGTCGGGTGACCGCAGCCGGGCTGCCAGCGGCCGGGGTCACCAAGCCGGAGCTTGCCCGCCTGATGGTCGGACGCGACGTGCTCGAGCTCTACCAGCGAACGCCCATCGAGCGCGGCCCTGTCGTCCTGGCGGCGCGCGACGTCGTTGCCGACAACGATCGGGGGAGACCCGCCCTGCGGGGCGTCTCGTTCGAGATCCACGCCCGGGAGATCGTCGGCATTGCCGCCGTTGCCGGGAATGGACAGACGGAGCTGGCCGAGGTGATCACCGGGCTGCGACCGTGCCAGGGCACGATCTCGATCGGGGGCGAGACGATCAGCAATCGCCCGGCGGGACGCGGGATTCGCCTTGGCGTCGCCCACGTCCCGGAGGATCGGACCGGGGTCGGGTCGGCCCCGAACCTGTCGCTGACCGACAACCTGATCATGAAGCGATACCGGGATGCACCGATCTCCCGGGGCTGGCTGATCGACGACGGGATGGCCCGATCGGTCGCCGAGACCCTGAAGGGGGAGTACGGCATCTCGGCCCCCTCGATCGATACCCAGGCGCGGCTGCTGTCCGGGGGCAATCTCCAGCGCCTGATCCTCGCTCGCGAGATCGACTCGAAGCCGGCCGTCCTCATCGCGTGCCAGCCGACCCGTGGCCTGGACGTGGGAGCGATCGAAACGGTCCACCGCCTGCTGCTCGAGCGACGCGAGGCTGGAGCCGGGATCCTGCTGATCTCGGAGGAGCTCGAGGAGCTCCTTGCCCTGGCCGATCGGATCGAGGTCATGTACGAGGGTCGGATCGTCGGGTCGTTCGACGCATCGACCGCGGACATCCATGAGATCGGGCTGTTGATGACCGGCGGCGCGACGTCGGGGGCAGCAGCCTCGTGATGATTCGCCTCGAGCCACGGGCGGTGGTGCCCCGCTGGCTGTCGCCGCTTGCGACCATCGCGGCCGTGGCCGTCGCGCTCGTCATCAGCGGCGTGATCATCGCCGCTGTCGGCGGCGACCCGGTTCGCTCGTACCTCCACATCCTCAACGCGGCATTCGGGAGCGTGGGGGTCGTGTCAGACACCCTGGTCAAGGCGACACCGTTGCTCCTGACGGGGCTGGCCTGTGCGTTCGCCTTCCGGATGCGGCTCTGGAACATCGGCGCCGAGGGACAATTCCTGCTCGGGGCGTGGGGCGCGAGCGCCATCGTGCTGGCGCCGGTCCTGCCGGCCGGAGCGCCGGCGATCGTGGTCATCCCGGCGATGATGCTCGCGGGCGCCGCGGCCGGGGCGCTCTGGGGCCTGATCCCGGGCGTGCTCCGAGCCCTGCTCGGGGTCAACGAGATCATCACCACGCTGATGCTCAACTACGTCGCGCTCTTCTGGATCCAGTTCTGGGTGTTCGGGCCGTGGAGCGAGGGTGGCTTCCAGCAGACCAGGCCGTTCCCGCGCGAGGCCGTGCTGCCGCGCCTGACCGACTTCGCCAGCAGCGTGCCGGGCTTCGCCGGGCTGACGGTCCACCTCGGTCTCGTCTTCGGCCTGATCGCCGCCGGGATCGTATGGGTCGTCCTCGAACGCACCCGCTGGGGCTACGAGATCCGGCTCATCGGGGACAGCCCGAAGGCGGCCCGCTACGCCGGCATCGACATCGCACGAAACGTGATCGTCGTCTTTGCGATCTCGGGCGCACTCGCCGGGCTCGCCGGAATGAGCGAGGTGTCAGGCGTCGTCCACAAGCTGCAGGACCGGATCTCGCCCGGGTACGGGTTCACCGCGATCATCGTGGCCTACCTGGCTCGCTTCGATCCGCTCAAGGTCATCGTCGCCTCCATCCTGTTCGGGGCGCTGATCCTGGCCGGGCGCGAGATCCAGCCGTCCGGTGTGCCGGCGATGATCCAGGGCATCATCCTGTTCGCCTTGGTGGGTAGCGACGTCCTCGTGCGCTACCGGATCCGTTTCGATCGCCAGCCAGCGATGGCCACCTGATGGACCCGATCAACATCCTCAATGCCGGGGTGGCAACGGGCACGATCCTGGTGTTCGCGGCGATCGGCGAGATCTTCGCCGAGCGCTCCGGCGTCCTGAACCTCGGTGTCGAAGGGATGA
>JAXDKX010000169.1:0-3412 GCA_034666905.1 Chloroflexota bacterium
GTGGCCGTCGGCACGCTGGCGTTCGGGGTCCAGATCACGGGCAGCCTGCTGCTGGTCGCGGCCTTCGTTACGCTCGGAGCGATGACCTTCCTGTCGCTGGGTTACCTGATCGCGTCGTTCGCGAACACGGAGGACTCGGCGAACGGGATGACCAGCATGATCCAGTTCCCGATGATGTTCCTGTCAGGCGCCTTCTTCCAGATCGACCAGATGCCGCAGTTCCTGCAGGTCGTCGCGCGAGCCATCCCCCTCACCTACCTGGCCGATGCCCTGCGCCAGGTGATGGTCGGAGGTGCCGCCTTCGCGCCACTGTGGACCTGCTTCGCGGTCCTCGCGGCATGGCTGGTCGTCTGCTTCGCGATCGCCTCGCGCAAGTTCCGCTGGCAATGACCTGAGGGTCCGGGTCGCGGCCGACGTCGCTCACGACTCGGGGCCAGCCTCCTCGCGCACCGACGCCGGCCGCACGCGCGTTGCACCCGGGAGCGCGACCCCGCCAAGCGACCGCAAGCCGCCGGGCGACTCCGCGATGGCGCCGAATCGGGCCTCTCCGTCAGGGATCCGCTCCACGATGGTGGCGGCGGCGAGATCGCCCGCCGTCTCGGGATCCAGCGGTCCGCCGAACGCCTCTGCCAGGAACCGGGCCACCGCGCGGCGATAGATCGGATCCTCGTAGAGCCACGAATGCTGCCCGCCGGCAATCGTCAGGGTTTCGACGGGGGCGGCGCCAGGCTCCAGGTCCCGCGAAGCGCGGGCGGCACGGGCGAGCCGGGCGAGGTGGCCCCACGGCACGACCGCGTCGTCGTCGCCATGGGCGAGGAGGATCGGGCCCCGATAGCGCGCGATCGCCGCGGATGCACTGATGGAGCGGACGTCGTGCCCGCGAGGACGGAGGTAGACGTGGGTCGTGAGCCATGCCAGTGGGTAGGCGATCGGGTCCGGAATCGGCAGGTGGGCCAGCCGAAACGTCTGGCGGGTCAGTCGATACGGGTCGGCCGGGCTCGAGGTGGCCACGAGCGCAGCGACGCGGGCATCGGCCTCCGCCGCCAGGATCGCTCCGATCGCGCCCATTGAGTGGCCGGCGATCGCTCCAGCGGTGACTTCGGGTCGCTCGAGCAGCGTCTCGAAGGCGGCCAGCGCGTCGCGCCCGAATTCGCCCGCGCTTATTGGGAGGGATTCCGCGGCGTTCGCGCCGTGCCCCCGCACGTCGAAGGTCAGGCAATGGAAACCCGCCGCGTTCAGGAAGCGGGCCATCGGCAGCGTCCGGTCGCGAGCCGATTCCCAGCCATGGACGAGGACGACCCCCGGGCCGGGTGCGCCATCGCGAGCCGGGATGAACCAGGCCGGCAACGCGAGGCCGTCGGCCACGACCGCCAGCGCCTCGAATGACATGCCCAGGTCGACAGGCGTGATCAGCGGAGGTCGCTGTCGCGGGTAGCCGGCGCGGACGCGATAGACAAGCGCGAACCGATATGCGAGCGCGACCTGGGCCGCGGCGATGGCCGTCGCAAGGGCGGCTCGACGTAGGATCCCCATCGCCGTAGGGGACGGCACAGGATCAACCCTGTCAAGTGGCGGTGGCCGGCCGGTTGGAGGTTCAGATGCCCTCGTGCCCTACACTCCAATGGATGGTCAAACGAGATCCACGGGCCGTGCTCGGCGTCGAGACTGGCGCGTCGCCCGCGCAGATCAAGGCAGCCTGGCGGCGACTGGCCCGGACGAATCACCCGGACCTGACCGGCGACGATCCGGCGGCATCGCGAGCCGCCACCACCCGGATGGCCGAGATCAACGATGCCTATGCGGCCCTCACGCGGGCGTCGTCCAGGAGCGGCCGAGGCGAGACCTCGGAGACCGCCGACGGCACGCCGTTCGAGCCGGGCCGCCAGACGCGCCGGGGCGGGCCTCCGCCTCCGCGGCCAACTCGGCCGGTCACCGGGCGGGTTGACATGAGCCACACCTACCAGGCCCGCAACCAGGCAACCGGCAACGCCGCGAGACGAACGACCCTGCCCGGCCAGCCGCCCCTGCGAAACGATCCGGTCCGTCGGGAGCCGCCTCGCGCCTCGACGCCGACAGGTCCTTTGGTGCGCGACCGACTACGCCATTTCCGCCGGCCTCCGGCGCCGGCGCTTCACGACGCCCAGGCGACCGTCATCGAATTCGGCAAGTTCCACGGTCATACGCTGGGCCAGATCGCGGCCTTCGAGCCCTCCTACATCGACTGGCTGGCCGGCACGGTCAGCCACGATCCCGACCTGGTCTCGGCGGCCAGGGTGATCCAGGCGGACCTCGATCGGCGCGGCGTGGGCCGCCGGGCGCACTCGACCGGAGAGCATCGCGGTCGCTCGGCCTGACACGCGAGAAATGCGAATCGCCCCCCGATAGCGGAGGGCGACGATGTCGCAGATGAATTCGCCGATAAGTGCTGCCGTCCCGACAATCCACCAGGCCTGTTGGCCGATGTCCAGTTACTCGGCTCGTGATCCAGTTCAGAGATCCGTCGACTCGAGTCAGCCTCGATGTCGATTGTTCGTCCCTGGTTCCGTGACCGACACCCCAGGTGTCCCCCGGCTTGATCGCGGGTCGGCGTGAGAGGAACGGTACGCGCCGAATCCCCGCACTGGCAATGGCACCCTCGTCCGGGTCGGGACGGACTCGATGGTCGGGCGCACCCGCGCACCGAACCGGGACGCAGGTACCAGGTGCCGTCGCGCACCGGGCACCGCTGGAGCATCCGCAGTGCGCCGCGGATACCCTGATGGAATGCCCCATTTCACTCGTGCCAGCGCCGCTGTGCTCGCGTTCGTCCTGGGCCTCGCCGCCTGTTCCGGTAATGCGGCGGCCTCGTTCGACCCAGCCGGACCCTGCGCCTCGGACGGATCGGCCCCAGGGGCGTACCCGGAACTCGAAGCGAGGGTGCCGTCCAGCTTTCTCGGCACGAAGCCTGAACGGCTCGACTCCGGCCGGCATTGCTCGGCGGCGGCGCTCGGGAGCCTGGCTGCCTCCGGTGTGACGGAACTTCGCTTTGCCGGCGGGACCTGGTCGTTCGGCGCAGAACGCGCCGCCGCGCTCGCCGTGTTCACGGCGCCCGGTCTGACAGCCGACGCAATGGCCGAGTTCTACCTCGCCGGCGCGACCACTGCCGATCGGACCCAGGTCCTCGCCCAGGCCCGTCCGACCCTGGCCGGACGACCGGGGCATCGACTCGACACCCAGACCGGCGAGCGCCTCCAGACCGTCGAGGTGTGGCCGGCCGCGGTTCCGGATGCGGTCAATGTCGTCATCACCAATGATCTGCCGGACGCCCGGATCGCCGATGCAGTGGCGGCATTCGCAGGGAACTGACCGGTCATCTGGAGCTCCCGCGTCCCATGCTAGAGTCGCCGCCATGACCGATCGATCGGCTGAATGG
>JAXDKX010000170.1:0-3887 GCA_034666905.1 Chloroflexota bacterium
CCTCTGCTGATATCCCTGGAATCGACATGCCCGGCACCATCGCGGCCGGTCGCCTCGGCGGCGCCATCTACGACGTCGTCTACCGCCTGTCGGTCGCTCCCGGGTTCGTGATCGTCGCCAGCCTGACTGGTGCCGCAGGCACGGACTTCGACCTCTATCTGTTCGACAGTTCTGCGACGACGGTCCTGTCGGACACCGGGCTGCTCAAGAAGTCGACCGGCCCGACCAGCACGGAATCGCTCTCATGGCCGTCACGGTCGGGCGGCGTCTACTACATCGACCTGAACGGCGCCACGAACGTCGAGGGCGACTACCGGCTGACCGTGCAGACCGTGCCCGATCCGACGCCGCCGATCGTTTCGGCCGTCCTCGCGGGCGGCCGAGGGTCGACAAACCAGTTGACCGGGCCTGTCTCGCTGATCGCCTCCGACGACCTGTCCGGCGTGTCGGAAATGGCGTTCAGCGGCGACGGGTCTGTGTACACCGACTGGCTGCCCTTTGCCCCGGCCACCACGTGGACGTTCGACCCCGGCGACGGCACGAAAACCCTCTGGGTCAAGGTCAAGAACGGGGTCGGGCTCGAATCCATTCCGGCGACCGCGACCACCATGCTGGACACGATTCAGCCGACGCCGATCTCGATCGTGCCATCCGGGCCATCGGTCGTTGGCCTGCGTCCGACCTTCAGGATCACGTTCGATGAACCAATGGACGCGGCGACCTGGGCAGACCAGGGATTGATCGTTCAGTCGTCGAGCGGCGACCTCGTCTCGGGGCAGTATTCCTATAGCCCTGTCGATCGAATCGGGTCATTCCTCCCAACGGTGGCGCTCTCGGCCGGGACCACCTACGTCGTGACGATCGGGGACGTCAGGGACATCGCCGGCAATCGCGTGCTTTCCAACGGGTCATGGGCAATCACGCCGTTGGCTGCCGCCGAGCTCGATGCGTTCGCTCGGCCCGCCACCCTCATCTTCGGCGCGACCTCCACGCTCAGGGTCGTCCTCAGTGGAGCACCGGTGCCTGCGTCCGTCCAGGTCGAGAAGCGCTCGAGCAACACAGGGGGATTCGTTCCAGTCTCGACCCTCGCGGTCGTCGATGGACAGGCGTCCGCCACCGTCAAGCCGGAGGTGAACACGACCTATCGGTTCCGATACGCCGGGGCGTTCGGGGTGTCGTCGGCTCAACTGGACGTTCCCATCCTCGTTCGGCGGTCGATTGGGCTCGTCGGCAGAAGCAGCTCGACCGTCTCCAGGGCGAAGGTCGGGTCGACAGTGACCCTCGTGGCTGCCGCCGGACCGGCCGCGGCTGGCGTGTCGGTCTCGTTCCGCCTCTATCACTACGACGCCACTCGTCGCGCCTGGGTCTACGCGGGCAGCCGAGGGAGGAGCACGAATACGGCCGGCAGGGCCGTGGTTGCCTGGGTCCCCACGGCCGCGGGTTCGTGGTACTGGCGGGCATCTGTCGGCTCGACCGTCGACTTTGCGAACAACGTGAGTCCCGTCTACCGGTGGACGGTGAGTCGCTGATCCCGGCCCGGGCCAACGACCGGGAACCGTCACGGAGACGCGGGCGTCACAAGGCGAACGCTTTTGTGATGCGTTTGGCCTGCGATGTATCGACAACGCCCAACCCGTGAGGGTAGTCTCAACGCCTGCCGGGCGGCCCACATGGAGGTGCACATCCCATGACCCCGCAGTCTGCGCGCCCTCGACGTTCGATCCGATCTCGCAGCCTGGGCGCCGCGCTCCTGGCGTCGGTCATGCTCGTCGGGCTGCTGCCTGGCGCTGTGCTTGCGGCCGCGGCGACGAAACTCGTCCTCACGTCTGCGCCGTCATCCGAGGTCTCCGGCCAGGCGATGAATGTCACGCTGCAGGCCCAGGATTCGAGCAACAACGTCGATACAAACTTCACCGGGACCGTGAACTTTTCCAGCTCGGATGGGTCGGCCAGCGTCTCCCCGGGTACGCCGTATACGTTCACGAACGGCGACAACGGGACGAAGACCTTCTCTGTGACCTTGCGCTCGTTTGGGACCCAGAGCTACACCTTCGCCTCGTCCGGTCTCAGCAGCGCCATCAGGACGATCACCGTGAGTGCATCGCGCGTCGTCTTCACCGTGGCGCCGGGTGGGGGCGCGACGGGAGCGGCCTGGCCCACGCAGCCCGACGTCGAGATCCGCGATGAGACCGGCGCCAGGGTCACCACCAGCAGCGCGTCGATCAGTCTCGCGATCGGCTCGAACCCGAGCGGCGGCGTGCTGAGCGGCTGCTCGAATCTCACTGCTTCGGCGGGCCTGGTCAACGTGGCCGGCTGCAAGATCGACAAGGCCGGAAACGGCTATACGCTCGTGGCGAGCTCGAGTGGCTTGATCAGCGCAACGAGCGGCGCGTTCAACATCACGTCCGGCACGGCAACCAAGCTGGGCTTTGCCGTCCAGCCGGCTCGCGGGACCCCGGGCGGCGCGTTTGCAGTGCAGCCAGTGGTCGAGATCCAGGACTCGGCAGGGAGTCGGGTTGCGGGCGATTCGTCGACCAATGTGACGCTTTCCATCACGTCGAATCCCGGCGGCGGGACGCTGACCTGCTCCGGCGGCCTGACACGCCAGGCCAGCAATGGGCTCGCGTCATTCACCGGATGCTCGATCAACAATGTTGGCGTCGGCTACGTGCTTACCGCTACGGCCAGCGGCGTCAGCTCGGCGGCGAGCAGCGCCTTCGACGTCGCCGACCGGCTGATCTTCGCTACCCAGCCGAGTTCCTCGGCCGGCGCAGGGATCTCCTTCGGGACACAACCGGTTGTCCAGGTTCGCGCCGGAGGCGGAAATACCGCCACGCACGATCAAGCTACCGTCGTGACCTTGTCGATCAAGTCCGGGACTGGCGCCGCCGGGGCCGTCCTGACCTGTGACAGCGGGCTGTCCAGGACGGTCGTCAATGGAGTAGCCACATTCACGGGCTGCAAGATCAACAAGATCAGCCCAACGTCGCCATCCAATCCGTACAGGATCGTGGCTTCTGCCAGCGGCGTCGCAGGTGCCGAGAGCTCGAATATCGCGATCACGGCAGGAGGCGCAACCAAGCTGGGATTCATCGCCCAGCCCAACGCAGGCGTAGCCGCCCAGGCGTTCCCGATCCAGCCTGTCGTGGCGATTCAGGATGCCGGTGGCAACACGGTCACGAGTGGCCCCAACAGCAACGCGACGATCACGTTGTCACTGGCCCCCGGGGCGCCCGCCGGCGCGATCCTGACCTGCACCAACGGCCGGTCCATGGCGGCCTCCTCCGGGGTGGCCACCTTTGCCGGTTGCTCGATCAACGCCGCCGGAACGTACAGCCTGGTTGCCACTGCGACGGGCGGCCTGACGGCGATCACGGGGACGCCATTCGTTGTGACCGCCCCGGGTGCGTCGATCACCCTGACCAACTCGGCAAGCGTCATCACCTGGGGCAGCGCGGTCGGCCTGACGATCCAGTTCGGGGCGAACGGCGCCAACAAGACATTCGTGCTCGAGGGCGCTCGAGATGGGGTCAGCTGGTCGCCGATCGCCACGCTGAAGACCAACTCGTCCAACCAGGCCACCTACGCATACCGGCCCGCGACCAATCTGTTCTATCGCGCCCGGTTCGTCGGGACCCCCGACCTGGCGGCCGCGACCAGTAACACAACGCGCACCGTGGTCCGCCAGATCGCCTTGTTGCGACCGACCAACTACGGCGTCATCAAGTCGATCGCACGAAACACGCGGATCACGTTCACCACCACCGTCCGTCCATCGCGACCCGAGCTGGCGCCAGCGAAGGTCACGTTCCGCCTGTACCACCGCGTCGGCCGGTCCTGGGTATTCGTGACCCGGCGCGAGGTCTACATCAACTCGCTCGGCAAGG
>JAXDKX010000171.1:0-4146 GCA_034666905.1 Chloroflexota bacterium
GGCCTGGGCGTCGAGCATCCCGAAGCGCTCCGCCTCGTCGCGGTAGAGGCCCATCTCGTCGGCCAGCCGCTCGCTGTAGAGGCCCCAGCCCTCGACGTAGGCGCCGCCGACCATCCGCGCTCCAAGCCGCCGGAACGTGACCAGGTGCGGGTTCTCCGTCTCCAGCGTGATCTGGAAGTGATGGCCTGGCGCGGCCTCGTGATAGGTCGTCGAGGCGAGCTTCGTGTACTTGCGGCTGGGCAGGTCGTAGCCGTTGGCGTAATAGATCCCCGGTCGGGAGCCGTCCGGCGCCGGCGAGTAGTAGTAGGCGAACGGCGCGTCCTTCTCCTTGTATGGCTCGACCGGCCGGACCTCGCATGGCGCCTACGGGAGGACGCCGAAGTAGCGCGGGGCGGCCGCCATCGCGCGCTCGATGTCCTCGGAGGCGCGGGCAACGAGGGCCTCCTTGGAGGGCGGCTGGTTGGCCGGATCGGCGTCGAGATGCGCGCGATACGCCGCGGTGTCGTCACCGAAGCCTTCGGCTCTCGAGATCGCGCGGCGTTCCCCTTCGATGGCATCGAGCTCGTCGAGCCCGATCTGGTGGACGGCCGGCGGATCGAGCTCGAGCGTCGTCCAGCTGCGAATCGCCGTTCGGTAGAGCTGCTCGCCATTCGGGGCCGACCAGAGGCCCGGGTCCTCGCGGGTCGCGGCCAGGTAGTCGCCCCGGAGCGCATCGAGGAATGCCATGTCGGCCGGCTGAACGACGTCGCGGACGACCGCTCGAATGCGCTCGCGGTCGGATTCGTTCGCCACCTTGACCATCGAGGGGATGATTGCCGAATCGATCGGGACCGCAAGCATCCGCTCGATCTGGGCGATCGTCCGCTCGGCGACGATGCGCGGGGCGGTCAGGCCCGATCCCAGGCCGTCGCGCAGGATCTCCACGTTGGCCGCCATGTAGGCGGGATAGGCGTGCAGACGCGCCATGAACGCCTCGAGCCGCTCGGAGGTGTCGACGGGCTGGAACTGCGTCAGCTGGGGGAGCATCTGCTGCGGGCCGCCCATCTGGTCGACCACCTGGAGCTGGTACAGCGCCTGATCGTCCTGCTCGATCTGGAGCGCGGCGATGACCTCGAGCATGTCGCGGGTGATCCGGTCCTCGGTCGGCAGGCCGTCCGTGGCAATAGCGGCCGCATCGGCTGCCGTGCGGATCATCAGCGCACGGCTGCGCGCTCGACCATCGGGACCGGGGTCCTCGAGGCGATCGGCGAAGCGGTCGTCGCCGTAGAAGGTGGCGGTCGTCGGGTTCAACTCGAGAATCGCTTCCCAGAAGCGGTCGGCGAGCTCGTTCACGGGCGAGGACGCCCGCTCGGTTTGGGTCACAGTGAAACTCCTGTGCAACGCGTGACGGAAGCCGCACGCGACGGATGCATTGCCGCCTAGCCTACCGCGAGGATGCGCCGGCCGCCGCCTCGCGCCGGATCAGCCGCCGAACAGTGGCAACTGCTCGCTTGTCCGCTCGATCAACGGGTCGAGCCCGAGATAGGGCTCGAGATCGTCGAGATCGAGCGGATCGCGCGCCAGGAACGAGCGCAAGTGGTCCGACTTCACGATGTGCCACGTTCCCTCGTCGAGCGCGGCCCGCAGCAAGGGCGAACGCTCGAGCTTGTAGCGCACGAGCTCAGCGCGCTCGGGGGCGACGACCAGGAAGCGGATGATCGATTCGTCCGCGGGAATGCGGGCGTGCCGGCGCAGGATGGGCTCGCCGAGCATGGCCGTCCATTCGACCTCGAAGAGCAGGGCGACCTTGCTCCGGATGTACCAGATGACGTCCACGTCGGCCAGCTCCTCCACGCTCCGGCCGATCCCGCCGAGATACACGCGCTGCTCGCGATCGTCGAGCCGATCGACAAGCAAGCCCTGTCTCGTCCGCCTCGACTGTTCCTGCCGGCCGATCCAGACGCGCATGCCGATTCGATGGCCGGCGTCCGCGAGCAACGCCAGGAGCTCCGTGTGTTCCTGGCTTCGGCGCAGCAGGTCGTCGCCGGTGATGAGCCCCTCCGGCGTACTGGCGAGGCTCCGATAGCTGTCGAGGCAGGCTCGTACGAGGCCCTCATCCGGGAGGTCATGACCAACGAAGAGCGCGGCGATCCGTTCGTAGAACGCGCTCTCGGAGATCGGGCCGGCGGTTGACAGGAGGCTGAAGACCGCCCATTCGACTCGATCGGCGAGGGGGACCCCCGCGGCCTCGCGGTCCTCCCGATCGGCCAGCCACCAGCGACCCGGCTCGATCTCGACCAGGCGACGCTGCGTCGGGCGCGTCAGCTCCTCGCGGATCAGCGCGAGCAGCCCTTCCACCGGATCCGGGGCCGAATCTCGTGCTATCGCCGGACGCCGAACCCTGGCCTGGGCGCCGGACGATGCGCGCTCGTCGGCGACGGACGGCGGCTCGTCCGCCGCGTCGCCATCTTCCGGGGCGGCTTCCACGGCACCCGAATGCTCGTCGCGGGGAGGCGCCGCGCCAGGCCGGTCCTCGGCGGGCCGCAGCGTCGGGAGGGTCGCCACGGCCAGGCGGCGGAGCTGCCCGGCCCGGTCGAGACCGACGAGCACCTCACCGAGGATCCGCTCGTAGCGAGCCGGCTCGCCTCGTGCCCGCAGGGTTTCCACCGTCGTCTCGGTCACGGTCCTGGCGGCGTCGGCCGCCGAGAACGCGCGCTGGTCGAAGCGCTCGGCCGGTGCGAAGAGCCCGCGGCCAGGGACCATGTCGGGGTCGCCGGCCCCACCCGGCGTGGGGTCCAGGCCGACATTCCCGCGGGTCCGCGGTCCGGGTGGCATGAGGCCGCCCGGTGGCAGCAGCTCCACGATGCCCGCCGCGTCGTCGTCGGGATCGGCCAGCCTGGCGCTGAGTACACGGTAGCCGGCCGTCGCCCCGCCCATCACCGCGGCTGCGACCGCCTCCGCCCCGCCGTCCACGAGCTGGACGACGCGGCCGTCGCGCGCCATGACCGGCTCGACTGCCTCCAGGGCGCGGCCAATCGACGCTGCCTGCCAGCTCCACGGCGCCCGCAGCGACGCGCTGGCGAGGGCGTCGATCGGCAGGAGGACGGCCGCCTCGCGACCCAGGACCCAGGCGCTGCCGTGATAGGCGGTCGCCAGCCGTTCGAGGTTCGGACGCATGGGCGGCTGGCCCAGGACCAGGCGAACGCGAGGCGTGGCTGCCGTGCGGCCGTAACCGCCCGAGTCGTCGCGCAGCGAGAGAAGGCCCGAAGGCCCCGAGATGCCCAGGACGGCCGTCGCGGTCCCCTCGCCCAGGCTGCGCAGGTCCTCACCGAGTCGCGCCTGCAGCGATCCCGTGGAGCCGCTGTCGAGGCGCTGGATGAAGCCGCGAACGCTGCGAAATGCATCCTCGAATGCCAGCCACGGATTGCGCTCTCGCCACTGTGCGGCCGTGGGAAGTCGGACATGGCCCCCGGCGATCCGAAGGGCGGCTGCACGGCCGGGCTGGGTCGCGAGCCTGCTTGCCGGCAGGATCGCGTGCAGAAGGGACAGGCGCAGCGCCGCGAGCACCGGTGCCGCCCGCAGGTCGCTCTCGATCCGTTCCAGGATCGCGCCAAGGCCCACCAGCTGACGGGGCGTGTGCAGGTCGAGGAGCTCGTCGGGCAGCGTGCCTGCCCCGGTGATCTCCGGAAATCGCCCACGCAGCATCGAGCGCATCGCGTCGGCCCCGACGTCGGCGGTCGCCCGGAGCAGGTCGTCGTCGTCCAGCGGACCCTGGCGCTGCTCGGAGCCGCCCCGCTGGTCCCGGCAGACCGTGCAGCGGTAGTGCCGCGCGACCGGCTGCGCCGCGTCCCGCGAATTGCCGGCCTCGTCGTCGAGCGACCAGACGATGTCATCGGCGACGAGCATGCGGGCGCACGTCGCGCAGCGGGTCGCAAACAGGTCCCCGATCGAGACCTTCAGGCTCGAGTCACGCCGCGGCGAGGCGGCCATCCCCTGGAACGCCGCGTCGAGATGCCGGACGTCCGGCGGGCGCAGGACCACCTCGGCCAGCATCCGGGTCAGCGGGTTGGACTCGAGCGAGACCCCGCGGCGCTGGAGGTCCACGGCCGTCCGGGCGATCCAGCCGCCCCGCCCGAACAGGTCGGCGACGACGTCACCCGGGCCGGT
>JAXDKX010000172.1:0-2856 GCA_034666905.1 Chloroflexota bacterium
CGCCGCTGGCCGGTTGGTGGGGCCGGGTCGGTGCCCCCCTGGGCTTCCGTCCTGATCGTCCACGGCCTGGGCGAGCACTCGGGGCGGTACGAGCAGGTCGGGGATCAGCTGGCCGCGGCCGGGCTGGATGTCCATGCGTTCGACCTTCGCGGCAACGGTGGCTCCGGTGGCCGGCGCGGGCACCTCGATCGCTGGTCCCAATTTCACGATGACCTGGAGCGGCGGCTCGCGGCCGTTCGGTTGTCCACGACCGGTCAGCCTGTCGCGCTCTATGGCCACTCGATGGGCGGCCTCATCGTCCTCGGATACCTGCTCACGGACCGTCCGAAGCCTGACCTCGCGGTGGTCACGGCGCCCGGCCTCGACTCGACATTGGCGACATGGAAGAAGGCGCTCGCGCCGGTGCTCGGCCGGATCGCACCGACACTCGCGATCCCGAATGGGATCGACGGGACAACCCTCTCCCGGGACCCGCGCGTCGCCGAGAAGGTCGCCGCGGACCCGGCATCCGCCACGGCAAGCACGGCGCGATTCGGTGCCGAGGCGCTCACCGAGCAGGCCAGGGTCCGCCGCGACATTGCGGACCTGGCGGTGCCGACGCTCGTGCTGCACGGCCTCGACGACAGGCTGGTGCCGCCGGCGGCATCCGAGGTGCTGGCGACCCTCCCGAATGTCGAGCGAAGGACCTACCCGGGTCTGCGTCACGAGCTCCATAACGAGCCTGAGGGTCCGGCCGTCGTGGACGAGATCGTTGCCTGGCTCCGGGAGCGTGCTACGATCGAGCCACAACCGAACACCGCCTCCGGGGAGCGCCTCGCGCGCTGAGAGTGTGGCAAGCGCCACAGACCCGCGGAACCTGATCCGGTTCGTACCGGCGAAGGAAGCAGGCCCGTCGACTCGTTGACGCCGTCCCCGTGATCCGGTGCTGGGCGTCCTGGATGGTCGATCGGAGGTTCGGATCTGATGACAACCACGTTGCGCGGCCCGGCGTTCGTCGCCGGCGCGGAGACTCGCTGGCGGACACGCGACATCGTGGTGGCCGCGGTCATCGGCGTGGCGTTCGGTGTCGTGTTCTGGGCCTGGGGCCTGATCTACGCCGCGGCCGAGCCGCTCTTCGCCTTCGCCCCGCCGCTGCGCGACGTCATGTATGGCGTCTGGCTGATCCCGGCCGTGCTCGCACCACTCGTCATTCGCAAGCCGGGTGCCGCCCTCTTCGCCGAGATGGTCGCGGCTATCGTGTCGGCGCTGCTGGGAACGGTCTGGTCGATCGATGTGCTGCTCTCCGGTTTCCTCCAGGGAGCCGCCGCCGAGCTGGTGTTCGCATTCAGCCTCTATCGCTCGTACGGCACGGTCGTGCTCGTCCTGGCCGCAGTTGCGAGCGCGCTGGCCGCGTGGGTGCACGACTGGGTCCTCTACTACCCCACGGTCGAACCGACCGTCCAGGTTGTGCGCCTGATCGTGATGGTCATCTCGGCGGCCATGATCACGGCAGGTGGGTCCGTCCTGCTGGCCCGATCGCTCCGCAGGAGCGGCGTCCTGGACGGGTTCCCCGCCTGACCCTGCCGTCGGAACCGGTGCCCGGTGTGTCCGGTGGCGCGATTCGGGTCAGCGACCTGTCGATCCGATACAGCGCCGCCGAGCGGCCGGCATTGCAGGGCGTCTCGTTCGAGGTCCCGCCCGGTGGTTGCCTGCTCGTGGTCGGGCCGTCGGGCTCCGGCAAGAGCAGCCTGGCGCTTGCCCTTGCCGGACTGATGCCTCGCGACATCCCGGCAGAGGTACTGGGTGAACTGACCGTGGATGGCCTGGACCCCAGGACCGCCGGGCCCGGCGCGGTCGCCGCCCGGCTCGGCCTCGTCTTCCAGGATCCTGGCTCGCAGCTGGTCATGGACCGCGTCGAGGACGACGTCGCGTTTGGCCTCGAGAACCGCGGCTGGCCACGCCCGGCGATGCTCTCGCGCGTCCCGGAGGCCATCGCCGACGCCGGGCTCGGCGGGCTCGAGCGTCGGCGCTCGAATCGCCTCTCCGGCGGGCAGCAGCAGCGCCTGGCGCTCGCCGCGGTTCTTGCACCAAGGCCCGGGATCCTGGTCCTCGACGAGCCCACGGCCAACCTGGATCCTCGCGGGGCAGCTGCTTTTTTCGAGCGCCTCGCCGCGTTGCGCGCCGAGCGCCTGACAACGATCGTCCTCATCGAGCATCGGGTCCAGGCTGCCTGGCCGCTGGCCGATCTCGTGCTCGCGCTCGACGGATCTGGCGCTCCGATCGACCTCGGACGACCGGCCGAGGTCCTCGCCAGATCGAGGGAGGCGATGGCACGTGCCGGCATCTGGTTGCCGGACGAGGAGCGCCGGACCGAGGGGTATCCCACGGCCGCGCGGATCGGCGTATCAACGATGGTCCGAACAATCGGGCTCGGATTTGCCTACGAACGGGGTGCGCCCGTCCTGGAGGGGGTGGATCTCGACCTGCACGCGGGAGAGCGAATCGGCCTCATCGGGCCAAACGGCAGCGGCAAATCCACCCTCGGACGGCTGCTCGTCGGGTTGCTTCGAGCGACCAGCGGAACGGTCAGGCTCGGCGCCGACGATCCAGCCCGGTTGACCGGTCGAGATCTCGCGCGACGAGCCGGCTACGTATTCCAGGACCCGGAGGCCGGATTCCTGACCGACACCGTCGAGGACGAGGTGATGCTGGGTCTGGACCCAACGGAGCTACCCGCCGCCGCGGTGCTGATGGAGCGGCTTCGCCTGCCGCTCGAGACATTCGGCGCGCGCAGTCCGTACCGCCTGAGCGGCGGCGAGGCCCGTCGGCTCTCGCTTGCGCGCACCCTCGTCCGCCGTCCGTCGTTGCTGGTCCTCG
>JAXDKX010000173.1:0-2714 GCA_034666905.1 Chloroflexota bacterium
TCGGGTTGCTCGTGGTCGTCAATACGATCGTTGCCGGCGGCGACGTGCAGAGCCTGCCGGTCGAACAGACACACGTGCTGTTCTATCTCCCCGTCCTCGGGACGCCGATCTCGGCCGAGTCGATCACGCTCGCGCTGACGATGCTCATGCGCTATCTCGCGATGGCAACGATCGGCTTTCCCGTCGCCTTTGCGGTCGCCCCATCCGACTTCGGGGTCGCGTTCCATCGCCTCGGCGTCCCGGAGAAGTTCGCCTTCGGTATCGACCTGACGTTCCGCTTCCTCCCCTCGCTCGGGGCGGATCTCCAGACCACCATCGACGCTCAGCGGATTCGCGGCTTCGATGCGTCAACCGGGAGAGGTGGCGTTCTGTCGCGCGTGCGAAAAGCGGCCCCCGTCCTCGTCCCGACCATCGTCAACGCGGTCGCCGGTGCCGAGGACACGATCGACGCGATGGACATGCGGGCGTTCGGCACGGGCAAGCGGTCGTGGCTCAGGGAGCTGGCCTATGGGCGGACCGACCTGTACGTCCTGGGATTCTTCCTGGTCCTCTTCGTGGTTGCGACAATCGCCGGGTACATGGGGCTCACGTCGCACCTGTGGACGCCGCCGTTCCTGATCGACCTCGCCGCCCGCTGAGCGCTTAGCGGCGGCTGAGCGGCCCCCGGGCGGCGTCGACGAACACGGCAAAGAGCCGCTCGAAGGCCGCGGGCGTGGATTCCGTTCGCTCCGGGTGGCACTGGAGGCCGAACACGAACCGGCCGTCGGCCGCCTCGAGGCCCTCCACGAGATCGCCGGCCGCGCTGCTCGACCAGGCGTTGGCGACCAGCCCCGGCGCCAGATCGGGCCCTCGCACCCCCTGGTGGTGGTAGGAATTGACCTCGAGGACGCCACCCCGGGCGTTGGTCGGGAAGAGGATCCTGGCGAGGCGGGTCCCGGGCGCGACTCGGAGCGGGTGGGTCGTTGCCGGGCCGTGACCCCAGCTCGCGCCGGCGTGGCCGGCAACGTCCTGCAGCAGGGTCCCGCCCGAGAACGCGTTGATCGCCTGGAACCCGCGGCACAGGCCCAGGACGGGAAGGGCGCGCGTCTGTGCCGCGCTCCAGGCATCGGCCTCGAGGGCGTCGCGATCGGGTTCGACGGAGGTCGAGCCCCGGTTGGGGCGGCCGTAGCGCGCCGGGTCGAGGTCAGCGCCGCCGCTCAGGAGCAGCCCGTCCATCGAGGCGAAGGCGGCGCTCCGCTCCTCCTCGGTGGCCGTCGCGTCCAGGACGAGCGGAGCGGCTCCCTGGCGGGTCAGGCTCGCGGCATAGAGCTCGTTCTTGCGCTGGGCGATGGCGGGGTCGCCCTGGCGCGCCGGGACCGCGACGGTCAGGACGATGCGCGGTGATGCGGGGGACGGTGGGGTCATGCCGACACCATAGCGCCGCGCGTCAGCTCGCAACCGGACGCACGTCCGGGTTCAACGTGGGAGCGGTCGGGGCCGACGGCGTGGCGTCGGGCAGGTCGTTCTCGTCGAAGGTCGCGTCCGGGACCAGGAGGAGCGTCCAGCCGACCTCCAGCCGGTTGGGCGCGTAGGCCGCCGACTCCGGGTCGAGCGAGGGATGCTCGCCCCGGCTCCAGAAGGCGATGCTCCGCGGGGTCGTCCGAAACGCTCGGGCGATCGACGTCAGCGTGTCGCCGCTCCGCACGATGTACGCCAATGGCGTCGGCGCCGGAAGCGGTGTGGGGCGGACGAATGAGGGGATCGGGGTCGGACCACCCGGGATCGTCGAGCTCGTTGCCGGTCCGCCGGTCGTGGAGCCGGAACCCGTTGCCGGGGCACCGGACGGGCTGGCCAGGGCGGCCGGTCGGGGCACGCAGGCCGCGACCAGCAGGGCGACCGCCGCGATTCGGAGGACCGGCAGGAACGGCATATCGGGGATCGTGACGGTTCGCGCCGGTGCGCGGTGACGGGCTCGGCGAACGCGAGGAGCGGCGCCTCAGTCGGCGACAGGATCGATCGGGTCGACCGGCGTGGGCTCCTGGAGCGAGAACTCGGCGGCAAGCGCCAGCCCTTCGGCGGCCGTCGCGATGCGGTCGCGACCACCTCGTTTGGCCACGTAGCAGGCGCGATCGGCGGCGAGCAGGATCTCGGCCGGCGTCGAGCCGTCAGCCGGGAAGCTGGCCAACCCGATCGAGGCGCTCATCGTTCCGCGGGTCGCGCGAACGGCGCGAAGGGCACGATCGGCGACCTGCATCGCGCCGTCGCTGTCGCTGTTGGGAAGCAGGAATGCGAACTCGTCGCCGCCGTAGCGGAAGACCAGGTCGGTATCCCGGCCGGCCCGAACGAGCCCGGCCGCGATCTGGCGCAACAGCTCGTCGCCGGCCTGGTGGCCGAGGGAGTTGTTGACGTCCCGGAAGTCGTCGAGGTCGAGCATGATCAGGCTGAACCGGTTGCCTTCGCGAACGGTCCGCGTGAGCCATTCCTCGAATGTGCCGTGATTGAGCAGGCCGGTCAGGTCGTCGGTTCGCGCTCTTGTCTGGACCGCCTGGAACACCTCGGCGTTCTGCAACGCGATGGAGACCTGGGCGGCGAACAGCTGGACCAGCTCGAACTCGTCGAACGAGAAGATATTGCCCTTGCCGAGTCGCTCGATCGTGAGCACGCCGATCGCCCCGCCCCGGCTCCGCAGGGGCACCACGATCAGGCTGCCTTCGGTCGGCTCGGCCTCGTCCCGC
>JAXDKX010000174.1:0-5451 GCA_034666905.1 Chloroflexota bacterium
CTCCGGCGGCGAAGCCTTGCAGCAGCCGTAGCACCAGCAGGATGATCGGAGCCAGGATTCCGATCTGGGAGTAGGTCGGCAGGAAGGCGATCATCAGGGTTGCGACGCCCATGATCATGAAGCTCCACACCAGTACGCGCTTGCGACCGATGCGGTCTCCGAAGTGGCCTCCGAACAGCCCGCCGATGGGCCGGATGAGGAAGCCGGCGGCCAACGTGGCCAGGGCGAGCAGTTGGCCGACGACCGGGTCGCTGGAGGGGAAGAACTGGTCACCGAAGACGAGGACTGCGGCCAAGCCGTAGAGGGTGAAGTCGTAGAACTCCACCGTGGTGCCAATGCTGCTCGCGAGGACGACGCGGCGCGCTTCGTCACTGTTGATTTGCTGCGTGGCCTGGCTTTTCTCCGGATCGGATAGAGACGTCATGTCTGGCTTCTCTCTGCTCAGCGATTCTGGTCGTGTTCACTGCGGTTCTGGGGTGTCGTCCCAGCTGGTGATGGGGGGGCGGGCGTGGGGGTCGCACCGCACCTCGATGAGCGTGGGACGGCCGTTCTCAAGCGCCTTGCGCAGCGTCGGCGCGAAGTCGCCGGGCAGCTCCACGCGGGCGGCCTCGGCCCCGCAGGCCCGGGCGACCCCGCTGTGGTCGACGACGACGAAGTCCGTTGCGGTGGTGTGGGCACCGAACTGGACGAGCTCCACGTGCTTCTGGAACCCGAGGATCCCGTTGTCGATCAGCACCACGACCACGGGGAGCTGTTCGCGAACGGCGGTTTCCAGCTCGGACCAGACGTGGCCGAAGCCACCGTCGCCGACGAGCGCGACGACGGGGGTGGTCGGGCGGGCAACCTGGGCTCCCAGCGCCATGGGTAGGCCCCACCCGAGCCCGGCGAGTCCGCGAGGCGCGAGGAAGCGTTGCCCGGGTCGCCGCGCCCGCATGTAGTTGCCCATCCAGATCGAGGAGTAGCTGGCGTCCGCGACCACGATGGCTTCCCGGTCGGCCAGCACCTCGTCGATGTCGTGGGCAATGCGCTCCGGGCGCACGGGGCTCGTATCTGAGCTCAGCAGCTCGGCCACATCCTGCTGGTGGCTGGCGCGGGCCGTGGCGATGAGGCGCTCGATGTCACCGCGTGCCTCGCGTCGACGGGTGAGATCACGCTGCCCGAGTGAACGAAGGAGGGCCTCGCACGTGGCACGTGCGTCCCCTGGCAGTCTGACGTCGACTTCGTAGTTGCGTCCGATCTCCGCACTGTCCACGTCGATGTGGACGAAGGTCGCTCCTGGTGAGAACCGCTGCCAGGCGTCGGTCCCGTTCTCGTTGGTGCGTGAGCCGACGAAGACCACGACGTCGGCGTCGTCGACGACGCCGCGGAGGTGGTGGCTGGCCGACGTGCGGCCCATGTAGTTCGAGATGACCCCGAGTGAGAGGGGGTGGGTCTCGTCGACGGCGCCCTTGCCCATGGTGGTGGTGCCGACCGGCAGTGATGCCTGCTCCTGCAGTGAGCTGACCGCCTCGGCTGCGCCCGAGAGGTGCACGCCCCCACCGGCAACGAGGATTGGTGAGCGGCCCTCGGCGATCACGCTGGCGGCGCGCTCGAGTGCCTCGAGCTCCGGAGTGGTGCGGTCGAGCGGGTAGGTGCCCAGCCGGCGACGACGTGTCGCCGAGACAGGGGCAGGCTGGGAGAGCACGTCACGCGGGAGCATGAGGGTCACCGGGCCCGGCCGGCCCGAGCAGGCCACTGTCATGGCCATGTCCAGCAGGTCGTCGGTCCGCGCGGGGTCGTCCAGGCTGCGCAGCCACTTGGTGCAGGAGGCGAAGAGCGATCGGTGGTCGAGCTCTTGGAAGGCGTTGCGGTCGCGGTTGGCGAGGGGCACGTCCTGCACGAGCGCGAGAACCGGCACGGACGCTTTCAATGCCTCGGCCAGCGGCGGTACGAGCAACGTGGCCGCAGGCCCGTTCTGGGCCGCGACCACGCCGACGCGACCGCTGACGCGAGCGAACCCGTCCGCCATAGCCCCCCCGGCGTTTTCGGTCCGGTAGGCGACCTGCCGGATGCCGTGACGCGGCGTGGCGAGGAACATGGCCGACGGCAAGCTCTGCCCGAAGATGTCGGTCACACCGTGCCGGGCAAGTCCCTCGGCCAGGGCCTCAGCCACTGTGCGCTCGTTCATCCGATTCTCCTCGCGTAGGCAGTTGCACGACCCTCGTACTGTGGGTGAGCCAGGCCGCGGGCGTCCAATACCATTCGCGCCGAGGGCGAGAAGATGTGCTTATCATCACATGTGATGAACCTCAGGCGCCTCGAGTACTTCGCCGTGCTGGCCGAGGAGCTGCACTTCGGGCGAGCGGCCGAGCGGCTGCACATTGCGCAGCCCGGTCTTTCCCAGCAGATCCGTGTGCTGGAGCGAGAGCTCAACGCGACGTTGTTCGAACGATCCGCCGGTGGGGTGTCCCTGACGGCGGCGGGCCGAGCGCTGCGCGACCAGGGCGTGCCCCTGCTGAGCGAGGTGCGGCGGGTGACCGAGGCGGTCGCCGTCGCGTCCTCGGGCCAGCGGGGCACGCTGCGAGTGCTCCACACCAGGTCGCTCACCGGCGGCGTGCCGGACCGGCTCTTGCATGATTTCAAGTCGGAGTACCTGTCCGCGGAGATCCAGATCGAGACTGCGTGGACCACCCAGAACGTGGCTATGGTTCGCAGCGGAGAAGCCGATGTGGGCTTCGTGCGGTTGCCACTGCTCGACGCTGAGGACCTGCGCGTGTGCGTGCTGGGCTCGACCGAGCTCATCGTCGCCCTGCCCTCCGACCATCCCCTGACGGCTAGGCGCACTGTCCCGGTTAAAGAACTCATCGCCTACCCACTCGTGACCTGGCCCAGGTCGCAGGCGCCCGGGTACTACGACGACATCGCGCGCCAGCTGTGGGGTTCCGCGTCGCCCGCCACGGTGACGTTCGAGCCCGACCCGGAGCACCTGCTCGACGCAGTCGCGGAGGGGATCGGCATCTGCGTGCTGGACGCCGCCCGCATCACCAAGCTGCGGCCGCGCGGCGTCGTGCAACGGGCTCTGCGACCCGTGCCGCGGGGCCAGTTCGGGATCGTTTGGAAGGACCACCGCACCAACCCGCTGCTGGAGGGCTTCGTGGAGTTCTGCCAACAACGCGCGCAGCCCACCGAGCCAACCGAACCGACCGAGGCAACGCTCGGCTGAGCGGGCACACCGCCACCTCCGAGCCCGAGCTCGGGAGCCGAGCCGGCATCAGCAGCGCTTATCACCCGTGGTCGGACTGTTATTGGCGCGAGGTCGTTGGGTGTGTCTACCGTCACATTGACCGACGACCATCAGGCGGAACCAGGAGGGTGTGGTGTGAGGGCGCTAGTTATGGGAGGAACCCGATTCCTCGGGCTGGAGGTGGTCCGCCAGCTTCTTGATGCCGGCCACGAGGTGACCGTCTTCCACCGCGGAAGCCGCCACCCCTGGTGGGAGGCCCACGTCACGACCATCACCGGCGACCGGACCGTCCCCGACGACCTGCGCAGACTGGCCGAGGTGCGACCCGACGCGGTGCTCGACCTCTCGGCCTACACCAGCGCGCAAACCGAGATCCTGCTCGATGCGCTCGGCGACGCGCCTCGATGGGTGCACGTCTCCACCCTCAACGTCTACCAGCCCCAGCAAGTCCTGCCCTGGGTGGAGGCCATGCCCTACGGCCCGTACCCGTTCTGGGGCAACTACGCGGTGGAGAAGATCGGTTGCGAGCGTGCCCTGCGCACGCAGCGCACGCAGCGCACTGTGAGCCTGCGGTTCCCGCTCGTCCTCGGACCAGGAAACTTCCTGCCGCGGGAGGAGTTCGTGCTCAACCGGTTGCTCGACCGGGCGACGATCCTGCTCTCCGGTGATGGCCAGGCGGTGCACCAGTACGTGTGGATCGAGCACGCGGCACACGCCCTGGTCGCGGCCCTGGAGCTCGACGTCGACGGCTTCGCCGCGTTCAACGTGGCCTCGCGGCGATGCATGACCTCGCTCGAGGGCTTCGTCGGCGTGTGCGCCGAGGTCTCAGGAACGGTCCCGGACGTCCGGCGCGTCGGTGGCGGCGCAACAGGCAACGACCGGGAACAGTTCGACAACGCCAACTGCGTCTTCCCGTTCAGCAACGAGAACACCTTCGCCGACCTGTCGGCCGCCGACGCCGCCGGCCTTCTCTCTCCCTACATGTCGTTGCACGAGATGATCCGCGCCGCTCTCGAGCACCTACAGGAGAACCCCGAACGTCGTCGGTGGACCCGAACCGAGGCGGAGCGCGCGGCAATGGGTCGAATCGGGATCCAGGACGCGGGATGATGACATCGCAGACCCAGCTGCCCCAGGGGGCAGTCATCGACGTCCACGAAGGACCGGCAGTGCTGTTCCTGCACGGCACCGCGCCAGGTACGACCGCTAAGGCCAACTTTGGGCCGTTGATCGCCAGCATCCAGGGACACCGTCTGATCGCGCCCGACCTGCTCGGGTTCGGTGCCAGCCCGAAACCCGAAGGGCTCGACTATGGGCCCGATCTGTGGGTCCGACAGGCGCGCGAGCTGTTGGACGAGCGTGGGATCGCAGACGTCGTCCTCGTCGGCAACTCCCTGGGGGCCCGGGTCGCGACCACCCTGGCGGCGGCCGAGCCGAGCCGTGTCCGGGGGTTGGTGCTGCTGAGCACCCGGGTGCGGCCTTCGCAGACCAAGGCGCAACAGCTGCTCCGCGACTACACCCCTGGCCTGTCCGCGATGGAGACCCTGCTGCGCGAGTGCTTCGTAACCGACCAAAGCCTGGTCACACCTGACCTAGTGCGTCGACGATACGAAGACAGTGCTCAGCCCGGCGCGCAGGAAGCGCTGCACACGACGTTTGCCCACCTGGCCAAGAACCCCTCTGCCCCGACACCGGATCAGCTCTCGCGGCTCACCATGCCGACCCTCCTGCTGCACGGCCGGGAGGACCGCGTCGTACCGGTGGAGAACGCCAGCGTCCTGGCCGATGCGATGCCGCACGCGGACCTGCACCTCCTGGGCGGGACCGGCCATTGGCTCCAGATCGAGCGGGCCGCGACCGTCAACGCCTTGGTCGGCGAGTTCCTAGACGCCTGACGACCGACCGAACCCCCACGATCGGAAGACACCATGACCTCACACCCGCGCACCCGCTCGACAGATCTCGATCCGAACCTCGACGCCGTCCTCGGAGCCAGCGCTCGCGACGCGCGTGTGGTGGCGGGCGTCGGCCGCGACAGACGAGCCGTCTGGCTCCGCGAGGCTGCGTTACGCCTCGACGCCGCCGCCGAGGAGCTGGTCGAGCCCGTCGAGACCGCTCGACATCGTGCTGCGGATAAACTGGCTGCGAAATTCCGATGCCACCAGCCGTGGAAACACGTTCATGCCGCCGGTGGTGATGGTGGCATCGTGATAGCCGCCGCGAAATTT
>JAXDKX010000175.1:0-3832 GCA_034666905.1 Chloroflexota bacterium
CCACGAGCAGCCGGCGTCCGGTCAGTCGGGCGATCTCGATCGCGTCCAGGAAGCCCTTCTCGGGCGTCATCCGTCCCACGAAACAGAGATCCTCGCCAGGAACCTTCGGGAGGGGTGGCGGCCTGAAGCTGATCCCGTGGTGGATGACCGTCCAGTCGACGTCCGGGTGTGCGCGCGCCTGATCGCGACTGATGGCGACCAGGCCGGCTGGGGCATCACGGAAAGCGTCCGGCGCCCACGGCCGGTCGAGCCGGCCATGGAACGTGGAGACGACCGGCGCCCGGGATCGACGAGCGATCTCGGCGTTCAACGGGTCGATGTGGGCATGGATCAGGTCGAAGTCGTCCTGCTGCTCGAGCACCAGCTCGGCGGTCTGGCGCAGGTAGGGCTCGGGGTCGCCGCCGAAGCCTGCCGGCCGCAACGCCCTGGGAACGGTGGCCACGTGCCGTCCCGGAATCTTCGAGTCGCCACTGGCGAAGGTGGTCACGTCGTGTCCTCGGCGATGGAGCTCCTCCACGAGCTCGCCGACGATCCGCTCCGTCCCGCCGTAGCCGATCGGAGGGACCGCCTCGAGCGGCGGCGCGACCTGGGCGATTCGCAGCGGGCGCTCGAGTCCCCGCCCCCGGTCCCGGCTCAAAGGCGGACCACGACCTCGAGCGGCCCGTCCTTGCGCAGGACCTCCGCGCTGGTCAGCCCGCGCCATCGGTGCAGCAGCAGGTCGCACGAGGCTTCGCCAACCCGGATGCCACGAATCACGACCTTGGTCAGGTCCGCCGGCAGGTTCGGACGATTGAGGGTCAGCCGCTGGGCCGAAGCGTCTGCGTCGAGGCCGAGCATGGTGCCGATGATCATCAGGGCCGCCCCGGCCGCCCAGGCCTGTGGCGAACAGGCCACGGGATAGGCGATCGGCGCACCCGTCGCCCCCCGATCGAAGCCGCAGAACAACTCCGGCAGGCGGAATGCGGGGAAGTGCTGGGCGGCCGAGAGCAGACCGCCGGACAGCGAGCTTGCGGCCGCATCGAGGCCATAGCGCCGCAGGCCGGCCGCGGCGATCGCCGTGTCATGCGGCCAGACCGTCCCGGTGTGATAGCCGATCGGGTTGTACCCGAGCTGGTCCGTGGCAAACGTGCGCAGCCCCCAACCGGAATCCATGGCGGCGGTCGAGAGTGCGGCAGCCGCCTGGGGCGCATGCTCGGGTTGAAGGATCCCGGTCCACAGGCAGTGCCCGGCGTTGGAGCCGATCGAATCGACCGCCCGCTTGGAACCATCGAGGGCCATCGCGATCGACCCGTCAGCCAGCCGGAACTTCTCCGCGAAACGCTGCTGAAGGGCGAGCGCCTCGGCCTCGAGCCGGTCGGCCAGCGGCGTATCGCCGCGCCGGCGGGCGAGTCGAGCCATCCGCCGCTTGGCGTCGAAGACGTACCCCTGGACCTCGCACAGCGCGATCGGCGTGTCGGCGAGCGTCCCGTCGAGCCAGCGGATCGCGTCACCCGAATCCTTCCAGCCCTGGTTGCGCAGGCCGGTGTCCGAGCGTCGCTCGTATTCGACGAATCCGTCGCCATCCCGGTCGCCCCAATGATCGATCCAGTCGAGGGCCGCCAGGGCATTCGGCCAGAGCCGGTCGACGAGGCCGTCGTCGCCCGTCCAGTCGTGCGTTTCGCCGAGCAGGATCAGCCAGAGCGGTGTCGCATCGACCGAGCCGTAGTAGGGCGAAAAGGGGAGCTCTCCGGTCCGGCTCATCTCGCCGGTGCGCAGCTCGTGGAGAATCTTGCCCGGCTCCGCATCTCGCCAGGCGTCCTCCGCGGTGGCCTGCCGACTGGCCAGGATCTCCAGGGTCTCGACCGCGACGCGCGGGATGAAGGGCAACGCCTGCAGCGAGGTGATCAGGGAGTCCCGACCGAACAGGGTTGCGAACCACGGGACGCCCGCGGCCATGAATGGCTCGCCCATCAGGTCCCTCGACTCGAGGAGCCGGAGATCGCTCATGGAGCGCCGGATCACCTGGTTGACGAGCTCGTTGTCGGTCTCGATCTTGGCGCCGTCGTCCAGCCAGTCGGCATGCGCGTGCGCCGGATCCATGGCGTCCGAATGCGGGCCGTGCAGGGTCTGCTCGGGCTCTCGTGTGGCGTGGACGGTCCATCCGATCTGCCGGCGCTCGCCCGGTCGGAGGGGACTCTTCCAGCGCGCCACGACCGAACCGCCCTGGTCGCCGGTGGCCGGCTCGAGGATCGGCATCGGATCGAACGCCACGAGCGTCCGGACCGTGACCCCGTCGAGCCCCGTGTATCCGAAGATCAGGCCGCCATCGTCCGTCGCCTCGGTGGGCAGCAGCTGCCCGCGAGCCGGTCGGGCGTAGCCGCGAACCTCGAAAATATCCGCGAAGTCGGCATCGAGCTCGAGCTCCACGTCCAGGTCGAACGTGATCGGCCCGTGGTTCTGGATGTCCAGCTGCTCGCGGTAGGCCTCGGCGATGGTCCGTTCGCGACCGATCGAGATGGTCTGCCGGCCGATCCGTTCGTCGCTGCCCATCTTGTCGCCCGGGTCCTTGCGGAACTCCGGGTTCGTCGCCTGGACCATGCCGCGCCAGCTGCCGCCCGGGTCCGAGTAGAGCACGACGGGCCGCTGGCCGGCGACCCGCAGCACGCTGCAGGCGAGGATCCGCGTGTCGCCGTCGTACAGGCCGAAGCCGCGACTATCGGGATGGATGTCGCCGAACGCGTCCGATACCAGGAACAGGTCCAGGTGCTTGAGCACCTGGGCGGAACCAAGGTCCGTCGCCTTGACGATCGGGCGCGGCCGGGCGGGGAAGGTGCGAACCGGAGCGATTGGTGCCGGCTCGACGAGTCGTGCCACGTCCCCGAGTCTAGGGCGCTCGCCGGATCCCGGCATTACGTTTCGCTCTATCGAGCGTCAGTCCAGCTCGCCCCTGAGCTGGGCCAGCGCGCGCTCGAGGGGCGCGCGCACGTCCTCCGGCTCGAACTCGGGGAACGGCGTCAGGCTCAGGGCATCGTCGAGGCCGAGATCGCCGCCGTGGATTCGACCTGCCAGCTCCGCGATGGCACCAATGGCAGCGGCCTGTTCCTCTGCGAAGGCTCGGCCGGCATGGTCGCCATGGCCGGGGACGACCGTCCCGCTGACGAGTGTCGCGAGCGTCGTCGCCGTGACTGGCCAGTCCAGCGGGTAGGCATCGTTGAAATAGGGGACGGCGCCGCCCTCGACGAGATCGCCCGCGAACACGACGTCCGAGCCCGGGACGACGACCACGATGTCGTGATCCGTGTGTCCGCGTCCAAGGTATCGGAGCTCGACCTGGCGGCCGCCGACCTCGACGGCGACCGCATCCTTGAAGACTCGGTCCGGTGGATCGATCACGACTTCGTCGAGCGCCGCGGCGAGCGACGGCTCGGCGAGCGCGATCTGCGTCCGCTTCGCCTCGGCATTCCAGGCCATGAACGGTGGGCACCGCAGATGTCCCCAGATGACAGCCGGCCGGAAGACGTGATTGCCGAACGCATGGTCGAAGTGGCCGTGGGTGTCCACGACGGTGGTCACCGGATGGGCGGTCAGGGAACGGAGGTCGTCGAGGATCTCGCGGCCCTGGACGTGGCTCGAGCGCGTGTCGATGAGCAAGGCTGCACCATCGCCGAGCACGACCCCGATGTTCTGGTCGTAGAACGCGTACCGGCGGACGAAGACGCGATCGCCGATCTCCGTCCAGATAGCCATCCGGGCATCGTAGCGACGTGATGGAGACGGCGACAGCCGCGTAGGCTGCCCCAATGACGTCCATGGTCAGCCACGTCGCGACCGCCGATGGAACGGACCTGCTCGT
>JAXDKX010000176.1:0-3327 GCA_034666905.1 Chloroflexota bacterium
CTCCGAGACGCGCGCCAACCACGACGCGATGGCGGCCCTCGTCGCCGACGGTCGCGGGTCACGATGCCCGGACGGCCTTCGTCATCGTCGGACCCAGGTGAAACTCGAGACCTGAGACCTGACGAGCGACCTATCCTTGCGCCATGCCCGTCCTCCGGAGCCGCCTCGATCCGGCCAGCTCCGAGACGCGCGCCAACCACGACGCGATGGCGACCCTTGTCGCCGATCTCCGAGCTCGCCAGGGCGCACTGGCCGCGGGCGGTGCCGGTGGCGACGAGCGCTCCATTGCCCGGCACCGGGAGCGGGGCAAGCTGCCGGTCCGCGAGCGGATCGATCGCTTGGTCGACCCGGGTTCGGCGTTCCTCGAGCTGAGCCCGCTCGCGGCCGCCGGCCTGTACGACGACGACGCCCCGGGAGCCGGGATGGTCACGGGCATCGGCCAGGTTGAGGGCACAACGTGTGTCGTGGTGGCCAACGACGCCACCGTGAAGGGCGGCACCTACTACCCGCTGACCGTGAAGAAGCACCTGCGAGCGCAGGAGATCGCGCTCGAGAACCGCCTGCCATGCATCTACCTGGTCGATTCAGGCGGCGCGTTCCTGCCGCTGCAGGCCGAGGTCTTTCCCGACCGCGACCATTTCGGGCGGATCTTCTACAACCAGGCCCGGATGTCGGCGGCCGGAATCCCCCAGGTCGCGCTGGTCATGGGCTCCTGCACGGCCGGTGGCGCCTACGTCCCGGCGATGAGCGACGAGACGGTCATCGTCCGGGGAACCGGCACCATCTTCCTGGGCGGCCCGCCGCTCGTGAAGGCGGCCACCGGCGAGGACGTCACGCCGGAGGAGCTCGGTGGATCCGAGGTCCACACCCGCCGTTCCGGGGTCGCCGACCACGAGGCGGTCGACGATGAGCACGCCCTGGCACTGGGCCGTTCGATCGTTCGCAACCTGAGCCGTCGAGCACCCGAGCCACCATGGGACCGACATGAGCCGGAGCCACCGCTCATCCCGGCTCAAGGCGATGACCGCAACGCGTCCCTCTATGCCGCGGTCTCGCTCGATGCCCGGCGACCCATCCCGGTTCGCGAGCTGATCGCGCGCCTCGTCGACGGCTCGCGCTTCCACGAGTTCAAGCCGCTCTATGGGGAAACCCTCGTCACGGGCTTCGCGCACGTGGGTGGCTTTCCGATCGGGATCCTGGCCAATGACGGAATCCTGTTCAGCCAGTCCGCACTCAAGGGCACGCACTTCATCGAGCTGGCCTGCCAGCGTCGGATCCCGCTCCTGTTCCTCCAGAACATCAGCGGGTTCATGGTCGGCCGGGAGTACGAGGAGGCCGGGATCGCCAAGGACGGCGCGAAGCTGGTCACCGCCGTCGCGAGCGCGGAGGTGCCCAAGTTCACGATCCTCATCGGCGGATCGTTCGGAGCCGGCAACTACGCAATGGCCGGGCGGGCCTACCAACCGCGGTTCCTGTGGACCTGGCCGAACTCGCGGATCTCGGTAATGGGTGGTTCGCAGGCGGCGCGGGTGTTGTCGACCGTCGGCGGCGAATTCGCCACCGATGCCGAGCGCGACGCCTTCGAGGCTCCGATCCTGGAGACGTACGAACGGGAGGGCTCGCCCTGGTTTGCGACGGCGCGGTTATGGGACGACGGGGTGATCGACCCGCTCGACACCCGCCGAATCCTGACGATCGGAATCGAAGCCGCGCTCCACGCGCCGATTCCCGAGACGCGCTTCGGCGTGTTCAGGATGTGACGGACTGATCCTCGGATCCGGCCAGGGTCCCCCATCGTCGGACGACCAGGACCCAGACGGTTGCCGCGGCGATCACCAGCGGAGCCGTCCGCGTCGCGTCGGTGACGCCAGCCCGGAGCATCTGGCCGGCGAGCGCCGCACCCTCGTCGAATCCTCCGAGGAGGGAACCGGACATGAACGTCCCGATGAGCGCCGAGGTGACCGCTGCGACCGGAACGCCAATGGCGAGCGCGACGCCGACCGCCACCGCGTCGATCCTGGAGCCGAGGGCCGCGGGCGCGAGGCCGGCACCGAGGAGGGCGACACCGGCGAGCCCCGCGAGGGCGGCGATCCCAACCGCGCCAACCGGCGCCCCGGTCGGTTCGACGGTGGGCAGGAATGACGTCGCGAGCAGTCCGATCGGTGCGAACAGGGTCGCGGCAAGGAGGGCGCCCCGGCGGGCGATGCGGATCGTCGCGAGCCGACGTCCGGTGGTGTCAGGTCGCCAGTTCGGACCGAGCGGACCCACGGATCAACGCCGCAGCCACGCGAGCACCTGCTCGGCGTCGCGGATGACGAACGTGTGCACGGACGCGAGCCTAGCAGAGCGGCCCGCTACGATGACCCGGTGAGCCCAGCGCTGACGCTCGAGCGGACCGGTCCAGGCGGCGTGGTCGCGCGCGTTACGCTCGATCGGGCGGAAGCCCACAACGCGTTCGATGCTTCCATGATCGCGGAGCTTCGGACGGCATTCGGGGCGCTCGCGCGCGAAGGCCCCACCGCGCTTCGTGCGGTCGTTCTCGGTGGCGCCGGGCCGTCGTTCTGTGCCGGTGCCGACATCGCGTGGATGCGCGCCGCGATGGCGCTCGACGTCGAGGGCAACGAGCAGGACGCGATGGCCATGGCCGAAATGTTCGAGACGATCGACACCTGTCCGGTCCCGGTCATCGCCCGAGTCCACGGAGCCGCCCTCGGCGGCGGCGTCGGGCTCTGCGCCGTTGCCGACTTGGTGATCGCCGAGAGCGGAGCGCGCTTTGGGTTCACTGAGACGCGCCTGGGGATCCTGCCGGCGGTGATCAGCCCGTTCGTGATCGCCAAGATCGGCGAGTCCGAAGCACGGGCGCTGTTTCCCGGCGGTCGCCGGTTCGATGCCATCCGCGCGCTGCGGATCGGCCTGGTGCACGAGGTCGTCGAGGGCGAAGCAGCGCTCGATGCGGCCGTCGAGGGGGCGATTGCGGACCTGCTCGCCGCGGGACCGACCGCCGCCCGAGCGGCGAAGGCGATCGTGCGCGAGATTCGCGGGCTCGGCCACGGCGCGTCGAAATGGCACACCGCACGCGTCATCGCACGGCAGCGGACGAGCCCCGAGGCCGAGGAAGGGTTCCGCGCCTTCCAGGAGAAACGCCGCCCCGCCTGGGCCCCGGATCCCGACTGACCGATCCCGCCGCGGACGGGCGGGGCCGCGCGGATGGGTCGCGTCCGGCCGCGCGGATCGCCCCGGGGACCGTGCGGATCACCTCCGGGGAGCCCGGATGGATCGCGTGGGGTCCATTTGAAGGATGACCGCACCCCTGGTGGACGCGTGGCA
>JAXDKX010000177.1:0-2941 GCA_034666905.1 Chloroflexota bacterium
GGCATCGATCACGTCCTTCTGCATCGCCGCCGCATCGTCGTAATGCCGCGTGATGCTCGAGCCGGGTGAGGTGACCGTGATGTCGACGTGCCCGTCTGTATTCAGGCGCGAAAGTGCCGTGGTGAGCGCGCCGATCGCACCGCTCAGCCCGCTCGGCCAGTCAGGGTAGGGCGGCGTTGGGATGAGCGGCTCCCATGTTGGGACGCCGGTCGTCAGGGCATTGCCGTCAGTGTCGGCCTCGCGAATCGCGGTTAGGGGCCGCCACCAGCCGTAGTAATACTTTCCGTCCCACACGGCAATGACACTGTCCGCGAGGCTCATGTCGACAGCCGCGAACAGCCGAGCGCTGTCGCTGATCTTCAGTCCATGCCGGGTGACCAGGTCCCGTAGTCCGGCCTGGATTGGCTTGAACGCGATGTCGAAGTAGTACAGGGCGGTGTCTGTCTGTGCCGCAGTCCGAATCGTGCTTACCTTCGCGCCGTAGTCCCGGACCTCATTGAATTCCTGGACGTACAGATCGGAGCTGATGGCGGGCGGCGGAGGCGACCGGAACTGGCTCGGGGAGTCGAGCATCAGTGGTTTGAGCTGCGAGAGCCAGGGATCGAAGAATGGAGGGAACGCGGGTGGGGCTGGCCGCCAGACGCCCGGCGCGAGCGGAACGTTGAAGACGATCGGGGCATTGCGACCATCATTGGCCCGAGTCTCGATGATCCGATCGGCCGCGAGCTTGCCGTACGCGACGCCCTGGTCCTTCGCGACCCCGTCAGGGATCTTTGCAAGGGATGTCGCCAGGGCCGCATCCAGCGTTGCGGCAACCGACGCGGTGCCGCCGAAGTAGGTCATCAACACGCGGTGCGCGGCGGCCGCGGCCGCGGCCTCGGGAGACGCGGTCTTCGGCCCGGGAGTCTCCCATTTGTAGAGGACGTAGTCGCCGGTGATGCCGGCGACGGCGTTGTACATGGCCGCCTGGACGAAGGAAACCCACACGATGCCTTCGGCATTGGCCTTGCCGGCGCCACCGCTGGCGACCGGGTCGAAGATCGTGTTTGCGGCGATCCCATTCCAGGTGGTGATGACCGCGGGGTCGGATCCAGCGACTGGCTGGGCGCCCGATGCGCCAGTTGCGGTCAGCAAGGTCGCGCCTAGCATGAAGGTGGGGATGGCGAGTCTGAGCCATCGATGCGCGTGATGGGAGGCAGTCAAAGGCTGCAGCATTGCTTCACCTCGTGACGGGGGTCCGAGCGAAGAACGTGCGCCGGCTGGTGGGTGCCGATACGCTCATGGGGCGACCCACGAATGAACCAGCCGGGGCGATCGCGGCGCGGCCCTCCTCCCCTCAGCGAACGAGGCAGCGGCGCAGGGCGGGCGATCGGGCTTGGGCTATTCGCGGAAAGCGTCCGCGCCAGGCGGCTCGTAACCTGAGGCCCGCGAGCGTACTCCCATGGATTGCCAATGTCGATGCTTTTCCAGGCTCGGTGCGCTCGGTGCGGATCGTGATCTGGGGAGGCTGACGGACCAGTTGGAGACAGGGCTCCCGGAACCCCCGGACGAGGGCGCATCGGCCGGCGCCGCGTTCAAGGCGGTGACGCACGTGAGTCGCGGACGAAGCGCCCCTGCGGCCATCGTGGTCGCGGCGATTGCGGTGCTGACCATCGCACTGCTGTCGAAGGAAGCGGCTCCAGCGACGGGCGTGCCGACGGCAAGTGCCGGGCCACGGCAATCGCTCGCGGAGGTCGTGACCGCCACCGCAGGCCGGACCGCCGTGCCCACTTCGTCGGCCCTGTCGGTGCCACCCGGTCGCAACCCGACGGTAACGCCGTTCCCAACCTTCCCGGCCGGGCCGACCGAGGCGGGGACGATCGACCTCATGCCCGCCGGCTCGACGCCGGTGCGGCTGTGGATCACGTTGCCCGCCGGGTGGCAGCACGCCAGCGACGCGATGTACGTCAAGTCGAACCGCGTTGCCAATGATGGGATGTCGATCAGCGCCTGGCATCTCGTGCACGTCGACACCTTTCCGTGCCGATGGGCAGCGCAGGTGTTCGCCGATGAGCCGCTCATGCGCTCGGCAGAGGGTCAATCGGAGGCCCTGTCCTCCTGGTGGGGGCAGGACCCGACCTTGCTGCCGTACTGGAATTCGAAGATCGCTCCCCTCGCCAGCAAGCCGATGGCCAGGACGATGCAGGGCTACGCCACCTGGTCCCTGGACGTGCTGATCCCCAGCGATTTCGACTTCACCGCGTGCGACGGCGGGCAGGTCGTCCTTTGGGACACCGGGAGTGGTGTCGTCAGGTCCAGTCGGGATCCGGGCGAGGTCCACCGGCTCCGGGTCGTCGACGTGTCCGGCGAGATCATCGTCATCGACGCCACGTCGTTCCTGTCGACGTCACCGGCAGACGCCGCGGAGCTCCAGGGAATCGTCGATTCGATCGTCATCGAACGCTGAGGATTGTCCCAGCTCGGGCTCGCTGCCCGGATTGCATGGAGTCCATGCGGATTGCCTGACTCGCGCCGGCGCCTCTGTCGTTCCATATGATCGACCAGGTCAGCCGGCGCCGATGAGATGCGCGGCAAGGCTGACTGCAATGCAGGCATGCGATGGCCGATTTCGGGCTCCAGGGCTTTCCGGCCACGTCGGATGGCACTCGTTCGCTCAAGCAGGTCCGCATGGTGCTCGACATGCTCCCGCCGGTCTTCTCAACCGTCTGGATCTCCGATCATCTCCAGTACCAGGACGCGCCGTGGCCCGAAGGATGGACACGGCTGACCTACCTGGCCGCGACATTCCCGCGGTTTCGTTTCGGCCACATGGTGCTCAGCCAGAGCTATCGGAACCCCGGATTGCTGGGGACGATGGCGGCCGGGCTCCAGGATCTCTCGGGAGGTCGGTTCATTCTGGGTCTCGGCGCGGGCTGGCTGGATGAGGACTACCGCGCGTTCA
>JAXDKX010000178.1:0-3413 GCA_034666905.1 Chloroflexota bacterium
CGAGAGGCGGTTCAGGTAGGGGAGCACGGTCGGCCCGATCGGCTCGTCCCGGGCGAGGGCCGTCGCCTGGCGTTCCGCCCGCCGGCAGACGGTGCGGGCGACGTGAAGCTGCGCGGCTCCTGGCGACCCTCCCGGCAACAGGAAATTGGCGAGCGGCCCGACGACGTCGTTGAGCTCGTCGATCAGGGCCTCGAGCGTCTCGATGTGTCGAGCCTCGACGGTCGGGACCGGGTGACGCGCCTGGCTATCGGCGGGCGTCGCCAGGTCCGAGCCAAGATCGAACAACTGGTTCTGGACCAGCGCAAGCTCGATCTCGAGGCGATGGCACAGGCCGGCCGCCAGGGCCAGTCCGATCTGCGAGTTGAGCTCATCGACCGTCCCGTAGGTGTCGACCCGGCGGGAGTCCTTGGGCACCCGCTGGCCACCTCCCAGCCCGGTCGTTCCCGCGTCGCCGGTCTTCGTGTAGATCCTGGTCAGGCGAGGCATCGCCGGATCGTACAGCGGCGCCGGGGTCGTGCACGGCCCCCCTGGGCGCCCATTGCCGCTTGTGCTGCGATGGCTGCTCGCCCTGCCATACGTACGCCCCACGAGCGCAAGGACGTCGACACAGCGATCTGCAGGCTGGGTGGTGCCAATTTCGGCGACAGGGGGACCATACGTGCAAGCTGCGCTCGAATGGGCCGGGACGCGCCCCGGGGACGAGCTAGCGGTCTCGGGACGAGCAAATGGGAATTCGGGCCCGGTCGACGGCCCCAGTCGACGCGCCGGAGTGGCCTGGATGCAGGGCCGGGACCGCCCCGGACGAGTACATCCGTTTGCCGCTTCCGGCTCACCCTGCTACCATCCGCCGGTCATAGAAAGTGTCAATAGCAGAAGTTCGTGTTCGGAGGAACGAGTGCCGCTCGCGCGGGAAGAGAAGCAGGAGATCATCACCGGGTATGCCACCAAGGAAGGTGACACCGGGTCTCCGGAGGTCCAGGTCGCGCTCCTGACGGAGCGGATCAAGGAGCTGACGGATCATCTCAAAGGCTTCCCCAAGGACAATCATTCGCGCCGCGGCCTCCTCAAGCTCGTCGGCCAGCGCCGCCGCCTTCTCGCCTACCTGATGAAGAAGGACAGCGCGCGCTACCGGGTCGTCATCGGACGGCTCGGACTCCGCCGCTAGGCGACGTCGCCACCGGACCCGGGTGCGCCCGGAGTCCCATTCGCGTTCGACGCCAAGAAGGCCCAGTCGGTCGACCTGCCGCAGGTCGTCGCCTCCTCCACGACCAGGAGGAGTAGTTCCCTTGTCTCAGACATTCGAGACGCAGATCGGTGGTCGCACCTTGACCATCGAGACCGGCAAGCTCGCCCGGCTCGCCGGCGGCTCCGTCACCGTTCGCTACGGTGACACCATGGTGCTCGGCACCGCCAATCGCTCCGATCCCCGCCCCGGCCTCGACTTCTTCCCGCTCACCGTGGAGTTCGAGGAGCGGATGTACGCCGCGGGCAAGATCCCGGGCGGCTTCATCAAGCGCGAGGCCCGCGCCTCCGAGGCTGCGACCCTCGCTGCGCGGCTGACCGACCGCCCGATCCGGCCCCTCTTCCCCGAGGGTTACAAGGACGATATCCAGCTGGTGATCACGGTCCTCTCGACCGACCAGGAGAACGAGCCGGACGTCATCGGCACGATCGCCGCCTCGGCTGCGCTCTCGATCAGCGAGATCCCGTTCTTCGGCCCGGTCGGCGCCGTTCGGATCGGTCGCATCGGCGGCGAGTTCGTGGTCAACCCGACCTTCAGCCAGCTGGCCGATTCGGAGCTCGACCTTATCGTGTCCGGCACGCGCGACGCGATCATGATGGTGGAGGCTGGCGCCAAGCTCCTTCCCGAAGCCGTCATGGCCGAGGCGATCCTGTTCGGCCACCGCGCCCTGCAGCCGCTCATCGACATCCAGGAGGAGCTCCAGAAGGCGGTCGGCAAGCCGAAGAGCACGCCGTTCCTCGAGGCCGGCACCGGCTCGGTCCTGGACTTCGCGGATGCCATCGCCTCCGGTGACGAGCTGGTCATCGTCGACGTGGAGACGACCGGCACGGATCCCAAGATGGCCGACCTCGTCGAGATTGCCGCGGTCAAGGTCAAGGGTGGCAAGATCACGGATCGCTGGTCGACCTTCGTCAACCCGGGACGCCCGATCATCGGCAACCAGATGCACGGCATCAAGGACGCCGATGTCAGCAAGGCTCCCAAGGCGGCCGACGCCGCGAAGCAGGCCCTGAAGTTCATCGGCGACTCGAAGATCGTCGGCCACGCGGTCGGCTTCGACCTCGGCTTCCTCGAGGCGGCACTCGGGGACGGCACCCACTTCGAGCAGGGCCGGTACCTGGATACCCTGACGATCGCCCGCGAGGGCTATCCCGACCTCGAGAACTACAAGCTCGAGACGCTATCGCGCTTCTTCGGCATCGAGCTCGCCCAGGCGCATCGGGCGCTCCCCGATGCCGAGGCGACGGCAAACCTGCTGATCTGGTTCAGCAACGATCTCCCCGGTCGCATCGCCGGCCTGCGTGAGGGACTCGCGGACGCGATCCGTGCCACCCGCACTGGTGGCGACAGCAAGGCCCTGCAGGAGGCCGCGCGCCGCGAGGCGCGCATCAGCAAGAGCCTGTTCAGCCTCATCCACAAGAAGACCGCACGCCAGCTGGCTCTCGACGAAGGCATTCGGATGGACGGCCGCGGTCTCACCGAGCTTCGACCGATCTCGGTCGAGGTGGGCCTCCTGCCGCGGGCCCACGGCTCCGGCCTGTTCACCCGTGGCGAGACCCAGGTGCTGACCGTCGCGACGCTCGGCTCGTCCTCGGACGTCCAGCGCATCGACACGATCAGCCCGAAGACCGAGAAGCGCTACATCCACCACTACAACTTCCCGCCGTATTCGACCGGCGAGAACAAGCCGATGCGCGGCCCCAGCCGGCGCGACATCGGGCACGGTCACCTCGCCGAGCGTGCCCTGTTGCCGGTGCTTCCGGATCATGACGAGTTCCCGTACGTCATCCGGCTGGTGTCCGAATGCGTCTCCTCGAACGGCTCGACGTCGATGGCCTCGACGTGCGGCTCGACCCTCGCCCTGATGGACGCGGGCGTGCCGATCAAGGCACCGGTCGCCGGTGCGGCGATGGGCCTCATCAGTGAGCCCGGCGGCCGCTTCGCCGTCCTGACCGACATCCTCGGCAAGGAGGATTCCGTCGGCGACATGGACTTCAAGGTGACCGGAACCCGGGAGGGAATCACCGCACTCCAGATGGACATCAAGGTCCGCGGCATCACCGAGGCGATCATCCGCGACGGCCTCAAGCAGGCCCTGGCGGCTCGCCTCGAGATCCTCGACAAGATGGCCGCGGTCATGCCGGAAGCGCGCGAGACCATGAGCGATTTC
>JAXDKX010000179.1:0-4031 GCA_034666905.1 Chloroflexota bacterium
TATCGCGACGACCTCCAGTACCTCCGGGTCTGGGTTTCCCGTGTCCGGCGGAAGCTGGGCTCAGAGCCCGGCGAGCCTGGTCGGATCAAGACCTTCCAGGGAATCGGCTACCTGCTCGACGTCGAGCCGCCGGCGCCTGCCGAGTCCAGGATGCCGGAGGAGCCGGTCGACGAACGCTCCGCGCTGATCGGCTAGGGGACGTCCGCCCGACCGTCCACCGGGACCGCTGCGGTACGCTCCCGGGCATGCCACCGTACGGGGCCGACGCCGCCCTCCTCGTCGTCGACGTCCAGAACGACTTCGCACACCCGGGCGGCGCGCTGGCCGTCCGCGGGGGTGATCGGATCGTCCACGCGGTCAATCGCGAGATCGCGTCGGCCACGGCAGCCGGCTCGTTCGTTGTCGCGACGCAGGACTGGCACCCGGAACATACGCCCCATTTCGCCCAGGACGGCGGCATCTGGCCGGTGCACTGCGTCGCCGGGACCTGGGGAGCAGAGCTGCACGCGGAGCTGACCCTCCCGGCGGGGGCGCCGCGAGTTTGCAAGGGCGTGCATGGCGAGGACGGCTATTCCGGGTTCACGATGCGCGATCCGATCACCGGCCAGACCATCCCTACCGAGCTCGAAGCGCTCCTGCGCGACGCAGGAATCGAACGCGTCGTCGTCGTTGGCCTCGCGACGGACTACTGCGTGCAGGCCACGGCGCTCGATGCCGTCCGGCTCGGGTTCGAGACGTTCGTTCGAATCGACGCCGTGGCGGCCGTCGATCTGGAGCCCGATGACGGCGGCCGAGCGATGGAGGCCATGCGCGCGGCCGGCGTCGAGATCAGCGAACCGGCGAACGGGCGCTGACGTGCAGATCCACCTGGTCGACGCGACCTACGAGCTCTTCCGGGCCCACTTCGCGCCCCGGCCGCCGGTCCTCGGTCGAGACGGGGTCGTCCTGTCCGGTGTCTCGGGCCTCGTGGAGCAGCTGCTCTACCTGTTGCGCGAGGAGGATGCGACCCACGTCGGCTGCGCCACGGATCGGGTCATCGAGTCGTTCCGCAACGACCTCTACCCCGGGTACAAGTCGTCGGCCGGCATGCCCCCCGAGCTCCTCGCCCAGTTCCCGATCGCCGAGGCGGCCGTCGAGGCCCTCGGGATCGCCCTCTGGCCCATGGTCGAATTCGAGGCAGATGATGCGATCGCCGCGGCAACCGTTCGCTTCGCCGGCGATCCGAGGGTTGAACGGATCCTCATCTGCACGCCCGACAAGGACATGGCCCAGCTCGTCCAGGACGAGCGCATCGTGCTCTGGGACCGCCGCCGCGGGCTGGTCTACGACGACGCCGGCGTGCGCGCGAAGTGGGGCGTCGGCCCGGCCTCGATCCCGGACTACCTGGCCGTCGTGGGTGACGCCTCCGACGGGTATCCGGGGCTGCCCGGCTGGGGTGCGAAGTCGGCGGCGGCCGTCCTGCTCCGCTACGAGCACCTCGAGGCGGTGCCGCCCCACGCCTCGGCATGGGAGGTCCCGGGACTCGGCGGCGGCCGGGCCGTCGCGCTGGCAGGAGCCCTGCGCGAGCACTGGAGCGACGCCATGCTGTATCGCGACCTGGCCCGCCTGCGAACCGCCGAGGAAGGCGTCCAGATCCGCCAGCACGATGCCGAGGAGCTTCGCTGGGACGGCGCACCACGACCGGATTGGGAGGCCTTCTGCGAGGAATGGGGGCTCGAGCGCCTCAGCAAGCGACCGCATCGCTGGCTCGAGGACTGAGCGGCCTCAGCGGATCAGCGCGAGCAGGGTCTCGTGATGCGCGGCCGGGGCGGCGAGGATCCCGATCGAACGGGGGCCGTGGGCAAGATCGAACCATGAGGCGCCGTCCATCGCGGTGACGCGCGCCCCACCTCGCTCGGCGATCAACCCTGCCGCCGCCACGTCCCAGGCGGAGAGCCCGCCCTGCTGGATGAACGCATCGAACCGCCCGTTGCCCACGTACGCGAGGGCAAGCGCGGCGGAGCCCATCGAGCGCGGGATCCGGATCGCCTTGCGGACGTTCCGTGAACGGGTGACGGCCGATCGCCCACTCAGCGCCATCGAGATCACGAAATCGGACAGCTTCTCCTTGTCGGATGCCTGGATCGGCTGCCCGTCGAGGGTCGCAGGTCCATCGGCCGTCGCACCGAACCACTCGTCGCGGGTCGGATCCACGACGACCCCGACCGCCGGGCGTCCATCGACGACCAGCCCGATCGAGACGCAGAACACCGGGATGCCGTTCGCGTAGTTCACGGTCCCGTCGAGCGGGTCCACGATCCAGACCCGACCCCGGCCGGACGTGGGTGCCTCGCCCGCCACGGATCGATGCTCTCCAGTCTCCTCGGCCAGGATCGCGTCGCCCGGGTAGCGGCTCCGGATCGCCTCGACGATGAGCGCCTCCGACAGGTGGTCCGCCTCGGTGACGACGTCGCGGGCGCTCTTGTAGTCGATCTGCTCCAGCCGCTCGTAATGGTCCATCAGGATGATCCCGGCACGGCAGGCGAGGTCCCGGGCGAAGGCGAGATCGTCGTCCGCGTCCGTCATGGCGCGCTGCATTCGACCATCAGGTTGCGTACGGCCGGACCCAGCTCGACGACTCGTTTGGTGAAGGTCAAGGTCTCGCCCGGTTGGACCTGCGGGCTGAGGATGAAGGCGTCCCGGCCGCCGCTGCGATCGGCGGGATCGGAGACCCGGCACGTCGTATGGCCGACGCTCGTGCCGCGATTGGTCACCTGGAGTGTGATCGAGAGGCCGCCACTGACGGCGGCGGCAGACACGATCCTGCCGTCAAAGGGCCCGACCCCGGAGATGGCCAGGTGACCGGCCACGGCAAGGATGATCACGGCGGCGGCAACGCCAATGAGCGCGAGCCCGTGCACCTGCGACGCGGACGAATCGCGCAATCCGAGCGGATTGCAGCGCTCACAGAGTCCCACGTGCAGCGGAACAGGGGCTCCGCACCGAGCGCAGGGATGGGTGAGCTCGGGCGCAGCGGTCGTCGGGGCGGTCACGCCACTGATGGTGCCATGAACCGCTGCTCTGGGCCGCCGCGGCAGCGGGGCTCGCGCTTACCAGCGGTCGGTCGCTGCCACCAGCGCATCCACGTCTTCCGTGGTCCGGGCGAGGAGGATCGCGCCGTCCGCGCCGGCCTCCTGCCAGCGGGCCCAGGCCTCACGCGGCTCTCGGACCCAGGGGCTGTCGACGATTCGCTCGTCGCTCAGCCAGTCGCCCTGGAATCCGACGATGACCCGCTGGTCCTCGCGCCGGCGCCCGCTCTCGTCGAGGGCCTCCAGGTAGGCCGGGAGGTTCGCCTCGAAATTGACGTCGAACGCCGACCAGCCGTCGCCGATCCGGCCGGCCAGTCGCGCACCGCCGATCGTCTCGCCGCCGATCACGATCGGCGGCGGTGGCTGCGGCAGCGGATGGGCGGAGGCGCTTACCAGCGGATAGAACGGCGAGGGCCGCGTAATCGGACCGCCGGTCCACAGCGCCCGCATGACGGCGACGGCTTCCTCGAGCCTTGCGACCCGTTCGGGGGCATCGGGGAACTCGATTCCGTAGGCCTCGTGCTCACGGGGAGCGCCGCCGATCCCGATCCCCAGGACGAGCCGGCCGCCGCTCGCAATCTGGAGGGTGGCCGCCATCCGGGCAACGACAGCCGGATGGCGATTCATGACGTTGAGCACGAACGGTCCAACCGTGGCCTGCGAGGTGGAGCCGGCGGCCATCGACAGGATCGTCCAGCACTCGACGACCGGGACGGCCCTGTCGCCACGACCCATGAAGTGATCCCAGGCCCACAGACTCGCGTAGCCGGCCGCGTCGAGGCGACGGGCACTCTCCAGCCACCAACCGGGTTCCGCCCGGATCGTCCTGAGGCAGACGCCGATCGGGGGTCGGTCTGCGGGCTCGGCGGCCACCTAGAGCCCCGTCTCGAACAGCCGGATGTCTTCGGGCGCCATCGCGTGACCGTCGCCACGCGTCGGCCCAAGGGCGGCGGCCGCGCCCAG
>JAXDKX010000180.1:0-4562 GCA_034666905.1 Chloroflexota bacterium
TGGCTTTGCGACCCCGCCTCGCGACGGGTGTGCCTTTGTCGGTTGTCTGTTCAGCACCTTAGGTTGAGCAGGTCCGGACGGTCCATGAGTCGAAAGTCAAACGGCCGTCTAGGACCAGCCGATTCCCGGGTGCGGTCCAGTGAGGTGCAGTACCGATGGCTGCACTGGCGGCGCTGCCGCGCCATGCTCGCCATTCGATTTTTGGTGCTGAAGCGCACCGCATCGAGCAACTGTTATGGCCTTGTGTGGTCCCGAATTCGGATCCGCAAGGTACGATCTGGCCCTCATCTCACCCTTATCGGGCCTGGGCAGCCATCCATCCCATCGTCACGTAGAGCGAATCGTGCCAACTTCAGCAACTCGAGACCATTGCCCGGAAATGCGGCAATGATGTCGTCAGAGCCGTCTCCTGCCTCGGTCCGGGCATGCGTCCTGGCTGGCGGTCTCGGGCTCCGGCTGCGGTCCGTCGTGCCCGATCGACCCAAGTCGCTTGCACCGGTCGGTGGCCAGCCGTTCCTCGGATACGTGCTTCGGCAGCTCGCCGAGCAAGGGATTGGACACGTCACGATCTGCACGGGATATGGCAGCGAGGAGGTCAGGCGGTTCGCCGACCAGGGCAATGGCTGGGGCCTCGAGATCGACTTCTCCGAGGAGCGCGATCCCCTCGGCACGGCGGGGGCGCTTCGCCTCGCGATGGACCGGTTCACCGACGACCAATTCCTGGTCCTCAATGGGGATTCCTTTTTCGACGTCCAGTTCGACCGCCTGATGGAGACCCACAGGTCGATGAAGGCCGAGGGCACGATCGCAGTGCGCTGGACCCACGATCCCGGTCGATTTGGCTCGATCGAAGTCGATGACGACGGGCGGGTGACCTCGTTCCGCGAAAAGGTCGAGGCCGGTCCTGCGCTGATCAATGGCGGGATCTACGTGCTGGAGCGAAGCGTCCTGGCGGACCTGCCGCTCGGCGAGGTGGCCTCCCTGGAGCGGGACGTCTTCCCGGCGCTCACGGCGCGAGCCGGTGGGCGCGGGCTCGCGACGGTCGCCTTCGACGGCTGGTTCACCGACATCGGCGTGCCCGCCGACTACGCGTCCGTTGACAGTGACCCGGAGCCCATCCTTGCGGCCCTCAGTCGAGGGGCGAGATGCTGATCCGGGCGAAAGCACCCCTTCGACTGAGCTTCGCCGGCGGCGGCACGGACGTCCCTCCGTTCCCGGAACGCGAGGGCGGTTGCGTCCTGAGCATGACCATCAACCGCTATGCGTGGGGCACCCTGCGCCCGCGCGACGACGACCAGATCTGCCTCAACTCGCTCGACTTCGGCCTGTCGCTGACCTACAGCTCGCGACATCAGCCGGTATACGACGGGCAGCTCGATCTGGCCAAGGCCGTCGTCAAGCGCCTGAGCCCGGACGACCGCCAGGGCTTCGACCTCTTCCTGCACAGCGATGCACCGCCGGGCTCGGGGTTGGGCTCGTCGTCGGCGATGATCGTCGCGCTCGTCGGCCTGTTCAAGGAGTACCGGCGCCTCCCGATGACGGACTACGAGGTCGCGGAAATGGCCTACGCCATCGAGCGGACGGACCTCGGCATCCAGGGCGGCCTGCAGGATCAGTACGCGGCCGCGTTCGGGGGGTTCAACTTCATCGAGTTCCTGGCGGACCGCGTCGTCGTCAACAGCCTGCGGGTCAATCCCACGATTCTCAACGAGCTCGAGTACAACCTCCTGCTCTGCCACACCGGCAAGCTGCGGCTGTCCTCGAACATCATCGCCGACCAGGTCGCCCGCTACGAGCGCTCCGAGCAGGAGTCCCTCGACGCCCTGCGCGAGCTCAAGCGCCTGACCGTCGAGATGAAGAATGTCATCCTCAACGGCCAGTTCGGCAAGCTCGGCGAGCTGCTCGACCTCGAGTGGCAGCACAAGAAGCGGATGTCATCCAGGATCTCGACGCCCGAGCTGGACGACCTGTACGACCTGGCCCGCTCGCACGGTGCAGTTGGCGGGAAGATCACGGGAGCCGGTGGGGGCGGCTACATGCTCCTCTACTGCGAGTTCGATCGAAAGCACGAAGTTCGCGACGCCATGCGCGAGGCCGGATGCGAGGTCGATACCGTGGCGCTCGAGCCGAACGGCCTGCAGACGTGGAGGGTCGCGTGACCGTCCCCAGGAACGTCTCGCCGGCGATCGATCGCGAGGCGCTCGCGGCGACCCTGCGGGAACGAATCCTGACGAGCTCCGACGTCAAGCGGCAGCTTGCCGACGAGGTCGGCGATGCCGTCGCGGTCGCCGCAGCGCTCGTCGAGGCGATCCTGGCGGGACACAAGCTGCTGCTCTTCGGCAATGGCGGGAGCGCGGCCGACGCCCAGCACATCGCGGCGGAGCTGATCGGGCACTACTACCTCGAACGCCGCTCCCTGCCGGCCCTCGCGCTGACCGTCGACACGAGCGCCCTGACCGCCATCGGCAACGACTACTCCTTCGACCAGGTATTCGCGCGACAGCTCGATGCGCTCGGGCAACCCGGCGACGTCGCGATCGGCCTGTCCACGAGCGGCAACTCGCGAAATGTCGTCGAGGCGCTTCGGGTGGCCAAGCGAAAGGGACTCGTCACGGTCGCGATGACGGGCCGGAACGGCGGCGCCGCGGCCGAGATCGCCGACATCTGCGTGTGCATCCCGTCGACGGACACGCCACGAATCCAGGAATCCCACATCCTGCTCGGCCACGTTTGGGCCGAGATCATCGAGGCGGCCGTCGTCGCCGCGGAGCAATGAGCGGCGCGATCTTCCTCGACCGTGATGGCGTGATCAATCGCAAGGTCGATGGGGATTACGTACGGGAGTGGAGCCAGTTCGAGTTCCTGCCCGGCGCGGTCGAGGCGCTTCAGCACCTGGCCGCGCGAGGTCGGGGCCCGCTGATCGTGGTCACCAACCAGCGCGGAATCGCGCGCGGCCTGATGAGCGCAGCGGCCGTCGACGAGATCCATCAGCGGATGCGTGCTGCCCTGGCCGCCCAGGGCGTGCGACTGGCGGGCATGCACGTCTGCCCGCACGAGATCGGCACGTGCGACTGCCGCAAGCCCGGGGTCAAGCTGTTCCTCGATGCCGCGCACCTGGACCCGACGCTCGAGCTCGAGCGCTCCGCGGTCGTGGGCGACTCGCTCGCTGATCTCGAGGCAGGCCGGCGGCTCGGTGCCCAGAGCTTCGCGGTCTCGCCTGATCCCGCCGCCCTGGTCCAGGCCGCCCGGGAGGCCGGCATCGAGGTGAGCGGGGCGGCGCCTTCCTTGCTCAACCTGGCGAGGACCGGGCTCCTCGACCGACAACCGATCGCGGCGACCGCGCGATGATCGACGAACAGGCCCGTCTCACGGACGGTCTCGACGCAGCGGGCTCGGCACGGGTCTGCGTCGTCGGCTCCGGCACGCGATTCCTCAGCGGCATCAGCATCTATACCGTCCGGCTCGCGAACGCCCTTTCGGCGAACCATCGCGTCAGCATCGTGACCATGCGGGGGCTCCTGCCCCGCCGCTTCTATCCCGGACGCGAGCGCGTCGGTCGGGAGCTCACGGAGCTTCGACTCGAGCCGGGCGTTGAGCGCTTCGACGGCATCGACTGGTACTGGCTCCCCAGCCTCATCCGCGGCCTCTGGTTCATCGCTCGACGGCGTCCGCAGGTGCTGATCATGGAGTGGTGGACCGGGACGGTCCTCCATACCTACCTCGCCCTGAGCCTCGTCGCCCGGCTCCTCCGGATCCGCGTGGTCATCGAGTTCCACGAGGTGCTCGACACCGGCGAGGCCGGCCTCGCTCCCGTTCGCGCCTACGTCGGGCTCGTGGCGCCGATGGTCGTCGGGCTCGCCTCCGGTTTCGCCGTGCATTCGGCCTTCGACGAAGGGCTGGTTCGCTCCAAATATCGAATCGGACCGCGACGTCCGATCGCGATCCTCCCCCACGGGCCGCATGACCATTACCGCGCGCCCGGAGAGACCCCTGCGCTGCCGCCGCTCAGGGACGCCCCCGAGGACGCCACCAACCTGCTGTTCTTCGGCGTCATCAGGCCGTACAAGGGCCTCGAGGACCTGGTCCGGGCGTTCGACTCGATCCCGCCGGAGCAGATCCAGCAGTACTGGCTGACGGTGGTCGGAGAGACCTGGGAGGGCTGGGCGCTGCCCGGCGAGCTCATCGCGAAGAGCCGCTATGCCGATCGGATCACGTTCGCGAACCGCTACGTGCACGACAATGAGCTCGACGCCTACCTGCGGGGCGCCGATGCGGTGATCCTGCCCTACCACCGGTCGTCCCTGAGCGGGCCGCTCCATGTCGCGATGGGATACGGTCTGCCGATCGTGATCAGCGACGTCGGAGGAAACGTCGAGGCTGCACACGGATATGGCGGAATCGTGCTCGTCCCGCCGGCCGATCCCGTGGCGCTCCGCGGAGCGCTCGAGACGCTGCGCCGATCGGACGTCCGCCATGCCCATCCGCACTCGTGGCAGCAGACAGCCGCCCGGTACGAGCAGCTGTTCGCCGAGCTCGGGCTGCCCGGCCAGGCCGCAACCCTG
>JAXDKX010000181.1:0-12536 GCA_034666905.1 Chloroflexota bacterium
CCGATCGGCCTCGTCCAGGACGAGGATCTCCACCTGGCTCAGGTTCACGGTTCGTTGTCCGACGTGATCGAGAAGGCGGCCCGGGGTCGCGACGAGGATCTCGACGCCCGCCCGGAGGGCCTTGATCTGGGGTTCGATCGGGATCCCGCCGTACACCACCGTGGAGCGGAGGGGCACCGTGCGCCCATACGTTCGCACGCTCTCGTCCACCTGCATCGCGAGCTCACGCGTCGGCACGAGGATCAGCACGCGAACGGGATGGCGAGCCGGCGAGAAGCTCGTGTTCGCCTGCGCGCGCAGTCGATCGAGGATCGGGAGGACAAAGGCTGCGGTCTTGCCGGTGCCGGTCTGGGCCGCCGCCAGGAGGTCGCGGCCGGCCAGGACGAGCGGGATGGCCTCGGCCTGGACTGGAGTGGGGGCCAGGTAGCCCTCTTCCGCTACGGTCTGGAGGAGGTCCGCGGAAAGACCCAGTGAATCGAACGTCAAGCATCGCTCCTGCATGGTCCCGTCGCGGGCAGGCAGCCAGAGCGCGACGGTGGCCCGTTGTGGAGCCGTCCGGAGCATAGCCGAAATGGCGCCAATTGCCCCGTGGACAAGCGGGGACCGGGACATTTGAGGGGTCGACATGCCGCGTTTACGGCTGGCATACTCCGGGCTTCCCGGGCAACCCGTCCGTCACACAGGGTCGAACCGAAGAACGCCGCCCCCCACGGCATGGATCGTCTCGTCCGTTTGCCGGCCCCGGTCGTTCGCTCCCCAGCGCGACGGTCGGTGCCCCACCCCTTCCAGTCCCCGTTCCTGCCATCGGCGGCACACACCCACCGTCACTGCGCTCTCGCGCCGTGTTCCGGCGGAGAGGAGGCACGAGGATTGCCGCTGCCCCAGCGCGGCGCCCAGCGGGCGTCATCAGGCCGATCGATCCGGCGGTCCGTCGCTGCCATCGCCCTCGCGCTCGTCGTGCTTGGCGGCCTGGCCACAAATCCGACCCCGGCCGCAGCGGCCGCCGGCATGAAGGTTGTCGTGGTCGTCGGGCCCGCCGGCTCGAGTACCTCCAGGTACATCGTCAGCGCCAGGCGCTACGCCTCCGAAGCCCGTTCGTACGGCGCGAGGGTGGTCGAGCTGTATAGCCCGAACGCCACGTGGACCAAGGTCAAGGCCGCCGCACAGGGCGCCAGTGTCCTCATCTACCTCGGGCACGGGAATGGCTCGCCGAGCCCGTACGGCCCATTCTCGGCGTTGACCCAGGACGGCCTGGGCCTCAATGCATCGGCGGGGCACGGCAACTTCAACGTCAAGTACTGGGGCGAGTACTACATCCGGACCCAGATCCGGCTGGCCCCGAACGCCATCGTCATTCTCAATCGCCTGTGCTACGCCTCGGGCAATTCCGAATGGGGCGCGGCGAACCCGACCCGCGCGGTGGCGATCAAGCGGGTCGACAACTTTGGCGCCGGCTTTCTGCGGGCCAATGCCCGCGCGGTCTTCGCCGAGGGGATCACCAGCGCCTCGTACATCCTTGCCGGCGTCTTCCGGTCGAACAAGACGATCGGCCAGATCTTCATGGGCGGGCCGAGCGCCATGGGCGCGCGCGACTTCACCTTCAGCTCGGTTCGGACCCCGGGCACGCGGGCGTGGATGGATCCGATGGCGCCGAGCCGGTACTACCGATCCGTGATCGGCTACCTGACACTGAACGCGGCCAGGGTCAGGGGCTCCTGACCCGGGGCCGGGTCGCAGGCAAGGCCCAGCCCGAGCGTCGCAATCGTGCATACGACCGCGGCAGGACCGCGGTCGCCGGTTCGCCCGTAGGACCAGCCGTGCGCCTGCGCGCGACCCAAGTCTGCGCGCTGAATTACACAATGTGATGTCTGGTATTGACAAAAGGAAAGCATCTGTTCTATAAACGACTCTGCACCAACACTTTGACGATGCGGAGGTACGTGATGCTCGGCCTGGCACTTGGGTACGTGATCCAGCAAGACCGCGAGCGCGAGGTCGTCGACGACCTGCGCAACCGGCAAGCACTCCAACGAACGGACGCGGATCGAATCGGCGACCCGTCCGCGGGCCAGGTCCTGGCGGCGTCGCGGCAGGCGGTCGAGCCGGTCGATCCGCGGCGATCGCCCGTTCGGGCGCGTGGGACCGGGGCGTAGGCGGCGACGATGGCCCACGACGTCATCTCCACCTGTCCCGTCTGCGCCAGCGAGCTAAGCGTGACGCGCCTGCATTGCGGCAGCTGCGGCACCACCCTCGAGGGCGACTTCAGCGTCGGCCGGTTCGGCCGCCTGAATCGCGAGCAGCTGGCCCTCCTCGAGAGCTTCCTCCGCTCGCGCGGGAACCTGCGCGACATGGAGCGCGAGCTCGGGATCAGCTATCCGACGGTTCGGTCGCGCGTCGAGGCACTCGTTCGAGCGCTTGGCTTCGGTGCACGGAACGAGGGCGACGACAGCGACGAACCCGCGACGGAACCGGCCGCTGCCCCGCGCACCCGGTCGGAGGTGCTGCAGGCACTGGCGCGACACGAGATCAGCGCCGAGGACGCGGCGGCGGCGATCCGAACGCTCGGGAGGGCGGACCGATGACGACAACCACGGGCGCCAGCCTCGAGCACGCGATCGGCGCCGAGGGGCTCCTGGCCATCCGCATCCGCACCGGCTTCGTTCGACTCCGTGGCATCGATGGCGAGGTCGCCCGAGTCCGCGACCTCAACGACAACGACCTGCACGAGATGCTCGCCATCGAGGCGGCCGAAGGGAGCCTTTCGCTCCGATCGGGACGGGGCCTGGAGATCGTCATCGGCCCGCGCCGGCACCGCGGCAACGGGCGCCACACGCCCGAGCTCGAGATCGACCTGCCCCGGGGCGCCTCGCTCGTCATCGAGGCCGTCAGCGGCGACATCGAATCCGACGGGCTGACCGGCGACCAGCGGTATCGGACCGCGTCCGGCGATGTGACCCTACAGCGTGTCAGCGGCAGGATCGACATCGAGGCCGTCTCCGGGGACGTCGATATCGTGGCGACGGGAACCGCCGATGTCATCGTGCGCACGGTCTCGGGCGACCTGTCCCTGCGGGCCGCCACGCTGGCGAGCCTGCGGGCGACGACGACGAGCGGCGACCTCAGGATCGCAGGCATCCTCTCGGGAGCGGGGCCCTTCAGCATCGAGACCGTCAGCGGCGATGCACTGCTGGCGCCAGCGGGTGAGATTCGGATCGAGATGAACAGCGTGACCGGCGACCTCACCTCGGAGTTCGACGGCCCGTCGATCAGGCGTGGGCGCCGCTCCCTCGAGATCGGCAAGTCGGGTCCGACCGTCACCTTCCAGTCGATGTCCGGCGACCTCCGGGTCGTCCGGCCGGTAGCCGTCGATGACCTCGCCGCCCGCGCCTCGGTGACTTCGCCCCAGGCCCCGTCAGCGCCGACGCCGCCGATCAACCTCACGGTGGCAGCCGCGTACGAGGACGCCCGCCTGCGCATCCTCCGCTCCCTCGAGCGCGGCGAGATCGACGTCGCCGAGGCTGGCCGTCGCCTCGAGACGCTCGATAACGGCGACCCAGGTGCGCTCCCGGCGCCCGCCGTCGATGCCTGACGACGCCCTCGAGCGCGTCCTCCGCCTGGTCGCCGAAGGGCGCCTGACCGTGGAGGAGGCAGGCCCGATCCTCGATGCCCTGGATGCCGGTGGGCGACCCTCGGCGTCCCGGGCGCCCTCGTCTGGACGGAGCCCGGATGACAGCCCCGCTCGCGCCCTTCGCATCGAAGTCAGCGAATCGGGCAGGAAGGTCATCAACCTGCGCGTCCCGATCGCGCTCGGCCGAGCCGCCATCAACCGGGTCCCGGGGATCTCCGATGTCACGTCAGAACGGATCCGCGAAGCCATCGCTGCCGGCATCAAGGGCCCGATCCTGGACGTCGATGACGAAGGCGACGGCGTCCGAATCTCCATCGAATGACACTGGTAAGCCGCCGCCAATCGAGAGCCGGTACGATGCGCGCATGACGACGCCCAGCTCACTCCCGTTCACCGGTGACGAGGAAGCAGACCGCCTGCTCGTCGACGAGCCCCTGGCCCTCCTGATCGGTTTCGCCCTCGACCAGCAGGTCACGGTCCAGAAGGCGTTCAGCGGCCCCGCCGAGCTGAAGCGTCGGCTCGGGCACCTGGATGCCGCCAGGATCGCCGCACTGGACCCAACCGAGCTCGATCGCGTCTTCCGCGAGCGCCCGGCGCTGCACCGCTTTCCTGGCGCCATGGCCGCCAAGATCCAGGCCCTGTGCACGGCGATCGCGCGGGACTACGGCAACGACGCACGCCGGATCTGGAGCGAGGCGCCGGATGGCCCCAGCCTCGAGGCACGCCTGCTCGCGCTACCCGGGATCGGCGAGATGAAGGCAAAGTCGCTCATCGCCGTGCTCGGCAAGCAGTTCGGCGTGCGCCCGCCCGGCTACGACAAGGTCGCCCCAGGCTGGCCGACGCTCGGCGACGTCGATTCGGCCGAGGCGCTTGCAACGTACCAGGCTGGCAAGCGCGCCCACAAGGCGGCGATGCGCGCGGGCGGAGGCTAGGCAGGAAGGCTTCTGGTCCGCTTGCGGCCCGCAGGCCCCAGGGTGTACCTTCGTTGCACATGCAACGAAGTGAGACCCCCATGAACAACCCCGAAATCGCCAGCGCCCTGTCCCGCGGCCACACCATCGACATCACGACGTCGGGCCGACGGTCAGGTCTCCCTCGCCGGATCGAGCTCGTCTTCCACAACTTCGACGGTCGGATCTACATCTCGGGATCCCCACGGGCAGGCCATACCCGGGCCTGGATCCACAACCTGACGGCGAATCCACACCTCACCTTCCATCTCAAGGGCACGGTCGTCGCCGACCTTCCGGCAACCGCGCGAGTCATCACTGACGACGCGGAGCGCCGAGCCATCTTCGCCAGGATCGTCACGGTCTGGACCCGCATGGACGTGGAGACGATGACCCGGGACAGCCCGCTCATCGAAGTAACGATCGATGGCCTGGAGGTCTCGACCGCGGCCTGAGTTGGCACGGGGCGCTAGACTTGGCGACCCTTGAGCGAACCCGCAGACGCCACGCAACCCACTCGCCAGCGGCCGCGCCGGTCGCCCCGGTTCGTGCTCCCGGACGTCCATCACGATGAGCGAACGGACGCCCGCATCGAGGCGTTCCTGGACGGCCCTTCCACCCCGTCTCGCGGACGCGGGATGGAGGTCGAGGATCGCGACCGGCCTCGGCGCCCGCACGAGCTCGACACGCGCCCTGACTGGACGGCGGCCTTGCTCCAGGAAGCCTCGCGCCACGCCCGCTACGGCCGACCGGCATCGGTCGCGTTGATCGAGCTCCACGGCAGCCTGCGTGGCGATGCACTTGATCGAGTTGCACGCCGCCTGGCCGACCTGATCCGGTCGGAGGCTCGAGAGACGGATCGGGCTGTCCGCGTCGGAGCGGCCAGCTTCCGGATGCTCCTTCCCGAGACGAATGCCCGCGCGGCCCGCCACGTCGTTGCCCGCCTCGAGCAGGCGTTCGTGGTGGCGAACGCCGGCCGGCCCGATGCCGCCCAGCTGCGGATCGAGGTGGCTTCGCCGACGCGTGGAGGCTCCCTCGAGGACGCGATCGTGGACGCCGAGCGTCGCCTCGGGCACTGACCGCCCATCGCCGGAACTCAGCCGGCGACGAGCGTTGCGACCAGGTGGTCCAGTTCGACCGCGGGATCCTGGCACAGGCCGGTGTGGACCGCCGACGGCTGGATGATGGTGCTGGCAGGGGCTACCAGCCAGTGGAATCGTGCGGCCGGCTTCATGCCCGCGATCGGGCCGGCCGCAGGGTCGCCGCGGGCGATCCGCTCGATCGCTTCCAGGTGCGGACGGACCATGGCGAGGTCGAGGTCGGGGGCGAATGCGGCCACGCGCGCCTCGTCGAGCGCAATCCGCGCGCCCAGGTAACGTCGCGGCCGGCATAGCAGCACGATCCCGACGTTGAGGCATTCCCCGCGCTCGACCCGGGGAACCAGGCGCACGATCGCGTACTGGAAGACGCTACGCCGCGGCGCGAGCACGTTCGGCTTCCTGCGCGAAGCTGCGTGGCGCTTCGAGCCGCCGCGTCAGGTACCTGACGTAGGCAGTTCGCTGGGCGTCCGCGTCCCCGATGACGGGATCTGACGGCAACCAGGCGCTGGGCAGCGCATCGACGAGCTCGACGAGCAGCGCGCGGTCGATCCGGCCGGCGTGCCGCGCATCCGCCGCCTCGATCGAGCCGGCAAGCGGCAGCAGGACGTGGTCGCGGATGCGCTCGAAGGGACGACGGGCGTGCGCATCCGGATCGCGCCACGTGTGATGGATGTAGAGGGCCGCGCCGTGGTCGATCAGCCAGGTTCGCCCGTGCCAGACGAGGAGATTCGGATTCTGGGCCGTCCGATCCGGGTTCGTGACGTAGGCATCGAGCCAGACCGTGTCCGCGGCCACCTCGGGGTCGATCGTCCGCTCCTGGTGGGCGACCGCGCGGCTGAAGGTGAGCGCTCCAGGCAGGAAATCGAGGCCCAGGTTGAGACCGCCGCTGGCGCGGACGAGGTCGTGGATCTCTTCGTCCGGCTCGGCGTCACCGAGGGTCGGATCGATCTCCACGGCGACGAGGTCGGGCACGGCCAGGCCCATCGCCCGGCCGATCTCCCCGGCAAGCCATTCGGCAACGAGGGCGCGGGGACCCTGTCCGGCGCCCCGGAACTTGACCACGTAGAGCCCGTCGTCGTCCGCCTCGACCAGCCCCGGCAGCGAACCGCCCTCGCGCAACGGTGTCACGTAGCGAGTCGCGAGCACCGTGCGCATCATGGCGGACAGCCTATCCGAGTCCGGCTGGCGCGCGGGCGTACCGTTCGGCGATCGCGGCGGCCGTTGACGCGACGCCGGATCGGACCTCCGGCGGGCCGAGCACCTCCACCCAGCGGCCGGCACCGAGCAGGGTGAGGGCCGCGTCATCCGGCCAGTCGAGTCGCAGCCGAAGTCGGAGCCAGCCGTCCGGATCGTTCCCGGGGAGCGGCTCGGCCGCGTTCATGACCACGCTGCCGACAGCGCTTCGCAGCCGGTCGACTCGATCGGGTCGAACCCTGACCTCGACGTCGACGCGCGGCACGTCGCGCTCGTACGCCATCGTGGACTCGGACCAGTAGGCGGCCAGCTCGAACCCGAGCGGTCGCTCGAAGCGTTCCGAGGTCGGCTCGGCCGTGACGACCCGCGAGACCCGGTACGTCCGGATCTGCCCATCGGCGACCGCGACGACGTACCAGGTGCCCGCCTTCAGGACGAGGCCCAGCGGCTCGAGGAGGCGCTGCACGACGTCCTCCCCGCGCCGGTATTCGATGGCGATCCGGGTGGTCGTCCAGACGGCGTCGGAGAGCGCACCGAGGTGCGGGACCGGCTGGCTTGCACTGAACCAGTCGCCCGCATCGAGATGAAACCGCTCGACCAGGCGCGACGCCCGCGTTCGAAGCTCGGGCGGCAGCGAGGCCAGCACCTTGAGCTGGGCGGCCGCGACCACCGTGCCCAGGCCGAGCTCCGCGGCCGGCCCCGGGATGCCGGCCAGGAAGAGTGCCTCGGCCTCGTCGCCGGTCAGCCCTGTCAGGCGCGTCCGGTACCCGTCGACCAGCCGGATCCCGCCGTGCGGTCCGCGCTCCGCGTAGACCGGCACGCCCGACGCGCTGAGCGCCTCGACGTCGCGATGGATCGTTCGTTCGGAGACTTCGAGCTCGGCGGCAAGCTCGCCGGCCGTCAACTGGCCGCGCGACTGGAGCAGGAGCAGCACGGTAACCAGGCGAGACGCCCGCATGCGTCCACCGTACGCCTATTCATGCCAGATGTTGTCATCTTCAGCCAGGAACGAGCGGAATCGCCAGTGCCTCGAGGCGGGCGATGGACTGGTCGAGTCGCGCCTCGCTGATCCGTCCTGACCCGACCAGTCCGACGATCTCGTCAAGGAGCTGCGCAACCAGGTCGGGGAAGTAGTGCGCCTGGTTGGCGAAGGTGAGCAGGTCGTTCCCGGCCTCGATCGCACGGGCGATTGCCTCGGGCCGCGTGAACTGGGAGGTGATCGCCACGGCGTCGAGGTCGTCCGTGACGACCACGCCATTCCATCCCAGCTTCTTGCGCAGCAGGCCATCAATGGTCGCCGGCGATAACGATGCCGGCCAATCGGGATCGAGGTGGCGATTCAGGATATGGGCGCTCATCACCGCATCCGGAAGGCCGGCCGCGATGAGCGTCTGGAATGGCTCCAGCTCGGCCTCGGTCCACGTGGCGGTGACGTCGACGGCGTCGAAATCCGTGTTGGCGTTGGCACTGCCGAGTCCCGGAAAATGCTTGATCGTGGCGTGGACGCCAGCGCCGTGGAGGCCGCGGATCTCGGCCTCGGCCATCGCCGCGACGACGGACGGATCCGATGAGAAGCTGCGTCCAAGGGCGCCGATCGCGGGGTTCGACGGGTCGATGTTGACGTCTACGACGGGTGCCAGGTCCAGGTCGATCCCGGCGGCCGCCATCGTCCTGCCCATGCCTCGACCGGCCGCGAGGGCTACGGCCGGATCGCCCGTGGCGCCGACCTCGGCCTCCGAGCGCGTCGCGGGAAAGCCCTTGGCCGGGTTGAGCCGCGAGACCCTCCCGCCCTCCTGGTCGATGGCCACGATCAACGGCAGCGGCGCTGCATCGCGGAGCGCCCTGGTCAGCCGGCTGAGCTGATCGGGCGACGAGATATTGCGCCAACCTCCCGTTTGCTGATGCTTGTCGAACAGGATCACCCCGCCGAGCCCTCCGGCCAGGGCAACCGTGATCGGGTCGGTCGACTGGATCTCGAGCCCACGGAACCCGACCAGCAGCAGTCGCGAGATCTTGCGTCGGAGGGTGGCCAGGTCACTCGTCGGGCTCGGGGACGCGATGGGGGCCGCCGAGGCGGTCGGGGCAGGCGTCGGCGTCGGCTCATTGGTCGGCGACGCGGCCGGGCTGCCAGCCGAGGCCGACGGCAGGAACGAGATCGTGGCTCCGGCACAGGCGGCCAGGCCGAAACCAACCGACCCCGCGGCGATCGCGCGGAGGACGGCGCGTCTCGAGACCTTTCCCTGGAGGTCCGTTCCCCGGCCGTCCGGCACCCTAGAGGGCGCCGCTCGTATCGCAGGCCGATGGATCGCCGGTGCGGAAACCAGTCGTGAACCAGTTCTGGCGCTGTGCCGACGAACCGTGGGTCCACGACTCGGGATTGACCTGCCCGGTCGTCTCCTTCTGGATCCGGTCGTCGCCGACCGCCGCCGCTGCGTCCAGCGCGTCGGCGACCTGAGCGTCGGTGATCGGCTGCAGGAATCCGGTGCTGGCGGCATGGTTCGTCCAGACGCCGGCGAAGCAATCGGCCTGCAGCTCGGTCCGCACCGACTGGCCCTGGGCACCGGTGCTCCCGCCGCTCGCGCTGAGCAGTCCCAGCAGGTCCTGCACGTGATGGCCGTACTCGTGCGCAATGACGTAGCCCTGGGCGAGCGATCCTCCCGTAGCCCCGAATCGCGTCCGCAGCTCATCGAAGAACCCGAGGTCGAGATAGACGAGCTCGTCGTTCGGGCAATAGAAGGGGCCGCTGGCCGCGCTGGCGGTTCCGCAGCCCGTGGACACGGCATCAGTGAAGAGCACGGTGTCGACCGGCTGGTAGGTCTGGCCGCTCGTCGCGAACTCGTCGGTCCAGTACTTCTGCACGCTGTTGACGTAGCCGAGGATCCGGCAATCGTCATGCGCGTTCGCGTCCTGGCCCGTCTTGCAATCGGTGGCCAGCGCCGAGCCGCCCGGCCCGGTCACCGCACCCGGATCCGTAAGCACCGTGCCCAGGTCGTTCGGGTTGCCCCCGAGCAGCATGTAGACGATCAGGAGCACGATGCCGACGCCACCGCCACCCAGGGCCAGCCCGCCTCGACCGCCCATGCCACGCCGGTCGGTGATCTGGCCCGGATCGAGCGGGGCATTCGGATTGAAGGTCATTGGGCTGGGCCTCCGTGCGAATCGGTGGTCATCCTACGGCCGCCTGCCTCGCGGGACCTCGGCGGCGACGTCGTCTCTTCATCTCAACGGCATCGCCAATGTCGCGTCCAGCATCACGGGCGAGTGGTTCCCTGGCCCTGGCCCTGTCCACCCTGGTCGCGAAGGAATCGCTCGATGTCGGAGATCAGGTCGTCGCCGGATGGCAGGCGCTGCTCGTCGTACATGGCCTCGAGGCGGTCGACATAGGTTCGGGTCGTCTCGTCGAGGCCCGTGGCAGCGTCGAGCCGGTTTCGCAGCTCTCGCGCCTCCTCTGACAGCTCCTCGGCCCGGATCGCGGTCCCGAAGTGGTTGCCGAGCGTGCGAAGGAGCTCGAGGGCGGCGGTGGCGTAGGGACCCGAGACGTAATGGGGAACCTGCGCAAAGTAGCCGAGCGCCGGGACGCCGGCGGCGGCGACCTCGAGCTCGAGGGCGGAGACGAGCGCCGAGGGGACACGCAGCGTGCCGGACGGGCCGGCGATGACGTCGCCGCGCAGCAGGCCTGGCGACGCCTCCGTACCGAGAATCGGCACCGGCCGCGTGTGCGGAACGGCCGCCGGGATGGCACCCATGCTGATCCATTCGGCCACGCCGAACGTGCCCGCCAGCTCCACGACCGCGGCGGTGAACGCCCGCCAGCGATAGTCCGGTTCCGGGCCGACCAGGACGAGGACGTCCCGCTCGGCGATGCGCGTGCGCCGCACGACGAGCTCATGCCAGGTCAGCTCCGTCAGCCTGCCGTCGACGATCTCGAGCGGTGGGCGGCGCGCACGGTAGTCGAACAACCGATCGGCATCGAACGTCGCCACGACGGCCGCGTCGTCGGCCAGGCGCTCGAGCGCCGTCGTGGCCGCAGACCCGGCGTCCACCCAACCGTCGAACGCCGCGATCATGGTCGGTGCGACGAGATCGCCCGGATCGTCGAGCGAATAGAGGCTCACCACCGAAGGATAGGCGACGTTCGCGGCGCAGGCCGGTACACTCGCCCCAACGCATCCGAACTGACGATCACCGAAAGGACTGACCGTGGCCAGGCATTCCAAGCACGAGCGAGAGCGTCGCAGCGCCGAGACCGAGCGAGTGAAGCAGATCGAATCCGCCTGGCTCGGCAGCCTTCCTTCGGCGGCTGCCAAGGCATTCGCCGATTCCGTCGCCGCCGCCCGGGCTCGACCTCCGCAGGAGAAGCGGCCGGACATGCCGCCGGGCACGATGCCACGCCCGCCCCGCCCCGGTCACGAGCCCAAGCCGCCCAAGGACGAGCGACCGCGCCGGCCCAGCCGCGACTGAGCGAGCCCAGGCCGCCAGGTGGCCTCCAACGGACACCACTTCGTCACGACCTGGGGCCCGGTCGTGAGGCACCGCTACTGGCTCGGGGAGGCCCCAGGCGAGGCTGCTGGTTTCGGGAGGGCGGTCAGCGCGGCCTGGGCGATCGCGGGGTCACTGGTCTCGATGTCGAATACCACGCCGCCGCGCACGTACCAGTAGCTGTTGACGGCGCCCTGGCCGAAGTCTCCGGTCGTCACCGCGAGTCCGCCCATCGTCGTCGTTGCGACCTTGAGGTCCGGGTAGTCGCCCTTCCAGGCCGCGATCATCGCATCGCGCAGCTTCGTCGCGTCGAGGCCGGCGACACGGAACGCGCCGGCGCTGATGTCGAACGCCCCGGTGGTGTCATAGGCCTGCGATGTTTCCAGGTCCGCTGCCGTCTTCCCGGCCCCGGTCAGGAACGTGGTCATGGACGTGCTCCAGGCGTCGTCACTCAGGATCGTGTCACCGGTCCAGCTCTCCCGGGTCAGGGTCGTCCCGTTCACCTGCGCTGGGAGGAGGGCCTCGAGCGCCGGCACGGCGTGGCTCTCGACCGGAGGCTCTTCGCTCGGGACATCGCTGGAGAGAGGGTCGAAGGTCGGCAGGACCTCGGCCGGTGACGCCGCAGGTTCGGCGGCGGGCGCAGGTCGCAGGGCGATCACGGCGACCGTTGTCCACCCGGCCGTGGCGGCGACCAGCGCAACGAGCGCCAGCCCCTGCCAGAATCGAAGACCTTCCCGCATGCCACCTCCTGCGCCTGATGACCTGGATCGTGGCCGCTTAGCCTAGGCCAATCGGCCGAGAAGTCTCCGCGGCATCAGGCCGGTGAATCAGCGGCGATGCCGCACCTGTCATCTCCGTTGCAGTTTCCATTACCGCCTAGCAATGTTCGCCGCCCCCTCCCTAGACTGCGGGCGCAATCGCTTCCAGTCCCGAGGGCCTGATGACCGTTCCCGCGATCCAGCCGCAGATTTCGTCCGTGGCCCCGGTTGATTCCGGCTTCGAGCTGGACGGCCATCTGCTCAGCCTGATCGCCGGCGGCGAGGCCGGCGCCCCGGCGGAACCGGAGCCGATCGGCGGCACCGGCAGGCTGCGTGCCGCCCATTACCGCCAGTTCCTCGACGCGCTCGGGGTGGCGATGTACACGACGGACGCTGCGGGCCGGATCACCTTCTTCAATGCGGCCGC
>JAXDKX010000182.1:0-3269 GCA_034666905.1 Chloroflexota bacterium
TGGTAGAGGCTGTAGGACTGCCAGTAACGCGCGAGCGCCGCGTCCGCCTTTCGTCCGGCCGCATCGAATCCGATCGCGGCTTCGACCGCCAGGGGGAGAGCCTCGACCGGGCGTTCCAGGCGGCAGAGCGCTTCGGCCAGCCCCGATTGCAGCTCCGCCCGGGCGACCTGCCGCGTCTCGCGTTCCAGCATCTCCGCATAGCCATCGGCGGCACCTTGCCAATCGCCGCGGGCGAGTCGGAGGTCAGTCTCCATCCGCGTCCAGCGCGGCTCGTCCGACTCGAGCAGCCGTGTCGCCGACGTTCCGAGCTGGGTGGCAAGGAAATTGAGGGCGGCCATGGATGGCTTGGCGTGCCCGTGCTCGAGGGCGCTGATGTACGCCTTCGTGTATCGAGTCCCGGCCAGCTGCGACTGGGTCAGGCCGGCTGCGCGCCGCGCGGCATGAAGCCGTCGCCCGAAGTCCTCGGCAATGCCCTTGTCAAGTCGGGCGAGCGAGCGTCCCTGGGTCGTCGCCATGCCCGGGAGTGTACTCCGCCTTGATCTGGTGTTCGATGAGGTCGAGCAGCTCGCACGGCGCGACGTCCAGGCGGTCGGCGATCGCGAGCAGCGTACGAACGGACGGCACCACCCGGTCGTGCTCGAGAAGCGAGATGTACGAACGGCTCAAGGGGCGTCCCAGGGCTTCCTGGCTGAGGCCACGCGATCGCCGAAGGGTGCGGATTCGATCGCCGATGCTGCCCGCCCCGCGCCTGTCCGCCATGGGCAAAAGGTAACATATACTTGACAATTGCCCGACCGAACCCTACGTTCTGTCCCAGGAGACCGCCACGGGCCGACGGCGACGGGAAAGGAGAACCCCGATGCGCCGCTCACGTTCGGCCCGTATTCGCTCGATCCTGACGTCGTTCATCCTGGCCGCGCTGACCGCGGGGATCAGCGCGGCGACTGTCCTCGCGGACCCGACCGGAGGACCGTTTCCGTAGAAATCGCTCCCCGGCACGATCGTCAAACCGCGCGCTCACGCCTGATGCCCTCGGCCCGTGGCGCGGCCTCCTCCGTGACCCACCCAATCACGGGTCAAATGCCAGTGAACCCAGCCGCACAACAAGCGGGCGGCGCCGCGTGGCGCCGCCCGTTTGTGCGTCGAGCGCTGATCGCGCTCGGCCCGAATTCACATGTTCGGGCAGTTGGCGTGGCTGGGAGTCCCGGGGGTCGTGGTCGACGGGGTCGATGACGCTGCGGGCGTCGGTGACGCCGACGGATCCGGGCTGGCGGCGCTGACCATCGCGACGCCTCCGACGGTCAGGAGACCGACGGCGAGCAGCAGCGAGGCAGCGACCCGCTTCACGCTCGATGTCTTGCCGTTTGGGGTGTCATTCGCGGAGGGCTCGTTGGCCGGGAGGTCTTCATCGTTCATGGTGTGTTCCTTTCGAAGCTGGGATGCCTGTGATTGGGTTCGCGGGTCCAAGTCAGTGGCGCGGCCTCCTCCTGGGCGTTGAGCTGGCCGCTTGGATCGCGACCGGTGACGATTTCGAGTGTTGTCCGCGCAGCCTGTCAGTCCGGTTACGCCGAGATCGGCCGCGAAGCCCGGATCGGTGGTGACCCGTCGCCGACGCGGCGATCAGGTGCCTGCTGAGGTCCGCCAGCTGACCGCCATGCGCGCGCCGCCCAACGGCGATCGTTCGACCGACCAGCGGCCACCCGTTGCCCGGACGATGGCGTGACCGATTGCGAGTCCGAGGCCCGCTCCGCCGGGACCGTCCGTCGCGCGGTGGAAGCGGTCGAAGATCCGGGCGCGCTCGCCCTCCGGGATCCCCGGCCCGGAGTCATCGACGGCCAGCAGGACGCGCCCGCCGTCGCGGCTGACGGTCACCTCGACGCTGCCCCCGTCGGGCGCGTACTTGCATGCATTGTCGAGCAGCACGCCGAGGAGCCTGTCGATCCAGTCCGGCGGTGCGGTGATCACGGCGCCGGCCTCGTCCACCTCGACGCCGAGGCGCAGGTGTCGCGTCTGGGCGACGACGGCGAATCGGTCGGTGGCCTGGCTCGCCAGGATCCCGAGGTCGACCGGCTCGGCGTTGGGGACGCTCGTCGTCGCGTCAAAGCGAGCCAGCCACAGGAGGTTGTCCAGGAGCGCGTGCATGCGCTTGGACTCGCGATCGACCTGCTGGAACGCGGACTTGTACCACGGGGCCGTTCGTTCCTGTGTCAGCGCCAGGCTCGTGTGCGCCTCGATGACGGAGAGGGGCGTGCGCAGCTCGTGCGAGGCGTCGGCGGTGAACTCCAGCTGGCGCTGCCGCGCAAGCTCGATCGGCATTGCGACGCGCCGGCCGATCACGACCGCACCGAGGAACACGACGGCAAGCAGGATCGGCGCGATCAGGATCTCCGCCAATATGATCGTCGAGCGTGCACGCGACACCTCGTCGAGGGTCTGCCCGACGACGACGTAGTCGGTGCCCACGGCGGTACCAGCGAGCCGCAGGTCAGTGCCGGCGAGCGTGACGTTGGTCGGGCTGCCCACCCGCTGGAACCCGGCCGGCAGCGTTGGCTCGGCGTCGGCCGCGGTCACCGATCCGTCGGAATGGATCGTCCAGATCAGGAGGGTGGGGCCGAACGGTCGGTCGCCCGGTGGACCCCGGAAGGGAGGATCGCCCGCCGCCGGCTGGCGCGGCACGTTTCGGAGCGAGTCCGCGAGGCGGCTGTCGATCCGGCTCGTCAGGTCGGCAGTGGCGATCGTGGTAACGGCCAGCGCGACGATCAGGTAGGTGGCAGCCACGAGGGCAGTTGCCGTCAGGGCGACCCTGATCGAACGCCCCTTGACTTCCTGGGGGGCTTCGGTCATGCCTCTTCCAGGCGGTACCCGGCGCCGCGGACCGTAACGACCCGCACGCGGGCGTCGTGGAGCTTCGCCCGCAGCCGGCTGAGTTGGACATCGATCGCGTTCGACCCGAGGGGATCCGTCTCGTCCGCCCATGCGTGCTCGGCGATCGCCTTGCGGTCCACCACGGCCGGCGAACGGCGCACGAGCACCTCGAGGATGAGGTACTCCGTCGCTGTCAGCGCGAGCTCACGGCGGTCCACCATCACGACCCGGCTGACCGGATCGAGCGAGAGATTGCCACGCTCGAGGATCGGCGCGTCGACGCCGCGTGGTCGACGCTGGAGGGCCCGCACCCGGGCCAGCAGCTCGCCAAAGTCGAACGGCTTCACGAGGTAGTCGTCAGCTCCGCTGTCGAGCCCCTTGATGCGATCAGCCGGCGTGTCGCG
>JAXDKX010000183.1:0-6116 GCA_034666905.1 Chloroflexota bacterium
CCTCGAGAAGACGCGGAAGATCCAGGCCGTCTGTGACCGCCATGCCGTCCCGCTGGCGGCCGCCGCGCTCCAGTTCCCGCTGGGTCATCCGTCCGTCGCCTCGGTGATTCCGGGAGCGTCGTCACCCGCCCAGCAGGCTCGCAACGTGGCTGCCTTCCGTCACCCCATCCCGCCGGACCTGTGGGCGGAGCTCAAGCACGAGGGCCTCCTGCGCGAGGACGCGCCTGTGCCAGCGTGACCGCGCGCGAGGGTCCCCTCGATCCGCTGGTGGGCGGCTGGCGGCTGTCGCGCTGGGTCGCGATCGCAGACGACGGGTCGGAGACCTTCCCGATGGGCGAGGCAGCCGACGGCCTGCTGGCCTACGCAGCCGACGGCACGATGGTCACGGTCATTGGCCAGGGCGATCGGCACCGCTTTGCCGGAGATGACGTCACCGGCGGGAGCGACGCCGAGCGCGCGAGTGCGTTCGCCTCGTACATCGCATACGGCGGCCGATACGAAGTGCGTGGCGACACCGTGATCCACCATGTGGAGATGAGTCTGTTTCCGAACTGGATCGGGACCGATCAGCGACGCCAGTGGGAGCTCGACCCATCCGGACGCGATCTCACGCTGACGTCGCCGCCCTTGCTGATCGGCGGCACCAGGCGAATCCAGCGCCTCCGCTGGGAGCGTGCGGGACCGGCCCCCGAGGTGGATCGATCAGGGTAGCCCGGTCGCTCGCACCTGGCCGCCGGCCGGCACCGATCCCGACCAGGTGTGTCCGTCCATGACCCTGTCGCGAACGAGCGCCCCGGATACCGTGGCGTGGGCCAGCGGCAGCGGGCGCCACGCCCGGGAGACGAACCCGACGGGCTGAGGCGTCTCGCCGCCGGGGGCGCGATCGAGATCGGGGAATGCCCGCCACAAGCCGAGAATCGCCTCGGTTGCCTCCATCCGGGCGAGGTGCGTGCCCGCGCAATGGCGCGGGCCGACGTTGAACGCGAGGTGGCCCCACAGTCGCGGACGCCCAGGGTCCAGCTCCTCGGGTCGTTCCCATCGCAGCGGATCGCGGTTGGCGGCCGCGTTGATGGCGATCACCCGCTGCCCGGCGCCAATCCGGACGCCGCCGAGCTCCACGTCCGTCGTGGCACGTCGCGCTCGCAGGTGGACGACCGTGGAATGGCGCAGGACTTCCTCAAGGAACCTGGCGAACCGGTCCGGATCGGCCAGTGTTGCGCCGCGTGCCTCGACCGGCAGCTCAAGCAGCCGGTGGATGGCGTTGCACACGAGGAACGCCGTGGTCTCGGACCCGCCCTCGAACAGGAACTTCGCATTGTCGAGGACGTCCTGCTCGCCCCAATCCGGGGCGATCGAGGGCCCGAGCTCCCAGAGCAGGCTGATGGCGTCGTCCTCAGGCCGCGCGCGTCGGGCCCGGACCGTCTCGAGCAGGAGCGGCTCCAGCTGCCGGGTGGCCTCGACCGCGGCCGCACGGGCGTCGGGATTCTCTCCATAGGAATGGCGCCACGCGAGCACCGCCTCCATCCACCCCTTGGCGCGGTCGAGGGCCTGGGCATCCGCGTCGGGCAACCCCAGAACACGGGCGATGACCGCGATCGGCAGCAGTCGAGCGAAATCGTCGAAGACCTCGAAGCGGTCGCGGTCCGCCAGGGTGGCGACCCGGTCGGCGACCAGCGGCCGGACCGCGGCGATGGCCAGCGAGGCGATGGGGTCCGGCCGCCAGGCGTGCGACACGGCCCGGTGGAGCGCCTCATGTGGCGGGCCAACGAGCGAGCGAAAGTCTCGCCGGCCAACGATGTCGGCAGCCCCGGGAAGAGAACCAGTTGGTTCCTCGAACCGATCCTCGCGACGCTCCACGATCGTGCAGTCGTCGTGGGACACGACCAGCCACGCCGCCATGCCCGCGTCCCAGGTCACGGGTCCAACCGACCGGATGCGCTCGTACGCCGGGTACGGGTCGACGTCGCGGAGGTCGCCCAGCGTGACGGGGGCGACCAAGTCCAGCTCGATGGTCATACCACGACCGCCTCGATCCCGAGGTGGCGGGCGACCGCTGCCACCCCGGCCGACAGGTCGCCCGGGGTGGCCGAGCTGTGGTGGTTGACGCCCGCGCTTGCCCAGCGAGCCCAGGCTGCCTCGACGGGCCCGTCGGCGAACCGGAACGCGCCATTCACTGTGCCGGTCTCGGGGAAGGTGCGCGTCGTGAGCGATCCGCGCGCCACGATGTAGCGGAACCCTCCGCGCGCCTGCGGATGGGGCGTGAAACCCACGAGCGTTGCCGGGCCCGGACTGGGCTCGAACGCCGCGCAGACGCCGCAATGGGGATCCTTGCCACAGAACCAGTCGTTGGGCCGGAGCCTGGGCCGCGTGCCGGGCGCGAGCCAGGCCAGGTCGTGTTCGCCGGAGTTCGCGATGACGACCTCGCCGCTCTCATAGTCGATGGCCTCGATCTCGTGATAGATCGCGGCCCCGCCCAGGCGCTTGGTCGTGAGCATCGCCACGGCGGTGACGATGTCGCCGGTGCAGGTGAATGGCCGCCCGGCGGTCGTCAGCCGTCCGAGGGCCCAGCACGGGGCGATGCCGATCGGCTCGCCGAACCGGAACTGCCGAACGTGGCAGTTGAACGCCCCGCCGTCGAGATCGTGGGCATCGGCAACGCCTTCGAGCGCGAGGGCGGCCCGCAGCGAGCGATCCAGCGAGTCCTGCGAGGTGTCGGCGTCGACGGTCCAGGTCCGTCGGACGTCCGCCTCCAGCGCCTGGACGTCCGCGTCGGGAACCGCGAGGTAGCGCTCGACGACCTCGTCCGGGTCGACGGCCACGAGCTCGATGCCGGTCGAGGAGCGCAACGCCTCGTCGTCGACATCGACGTGTGCGTAGCCGTCGAGTGGGCGCCCGATCCGCCCGAGCCGGCTGCGTGCGATCCCACGCGCCACCCCGGCCAGCCTCAGGGCGTCGCGGACGCGCCGGACGCCGGCCGCGTCGGAGCGGCGAGCCAGCACCAGCTCGAACGGCCGATCCGCCCTGGACAGCAGGTTCGACAGCATCGGCGCGCCGACCGTGGCGCCCTGCGTCGTGATCGATCCATGGTCGAAGCCACCCTGCACCAGCCCGGTCTCGTGGAGCGCCCAGATCACGACCGGGACCCCGGGGGACTGGTCGAGCGCCGTCATCGTCCAGGCCGCGGGAACGGCCATGGTCTGGATGACGAGGACCACGTCGACCGCGAGGTCCGCCAGCAGGCGGCCGGCGGCGATCCCATCGTCAGCCGAGGCGACTTCGACGACGGCGACCGGTTCGACCGTGTCGGCAAGCTCCTCGGCGACCGAGCGCGCAAGGCCCATCCGGTCGCCGCGGAAGGTCGGTCCGGCCGTGTGCTCCCAGAGGGTCCAGTACGGGTGGATGACGCCCACCCGCGGTCGGCGGTCCGTTGCGGGGGCAGTCATGTCCTCGTCAGTCCTGGTGGTAGACCTCGTCCGCCGTGATCAGCTTTCCATCCGAATCGGCGATGGTCGTGATGATCCCCTCGAACGCGGCGCCCCAGCGGGCATTGACCTCGTGGGTCGCCATCTTCACGAAGACCGTCTCCATGTCGGGATAGAACTCGCCGTAGTAGACGACGTGGGCGCCGCGCCGAAAGCCCGTGTAGTTCCGGAACCCGGATGCCTCGATCGCCTCGAGCATGTCGGGCCACGCGTTGGCATGCAGCGCCTCGTAGTCGGTGGCCCGATCGGGATCGATCACGAGGCCGAACAACGCACGCCGGTACGGCCCGTCGATGGGCGGACCGTCGGCATGGAACACCTCGTCGTACCAGAGCAGCTCGCCGGCGTCGTCGGTGATCTGTGCGATCACGTCGCGGAAGTCGTGGTTCCAGCGCTGGTTGGCCGGTTTCGGCCCGTGAACCCTGAACGCCGTCCTGGCGTCCGGATCTGCCTCCAGGAAATACCAGACGTCCGTGCCGCGCCGGAAGCCCGAAAAGTTGTGCAGCCCGGATTCGCGGATCTCGGCCACGAGCTCGGGCCAGATCTCGGCGTGACGGCGGTCGTACTCGGCTTCCGTGCCCGGGAAGATCCGGAGGTAGAAGCAGGCGCGTTCCATGTGCGAGCGTCCTCCTGGGCCAACCTTGGTCCGATCCCCGTGAGCGGCGTGGTGCATCGTAGCAGCGCGGCTGCAATCGGTACCAGCCCAGCCGGCCTCGGCTACGATGGAGGCGTGATCGAGGAGGATGCGGTGCCCCGCTTCAAGCTGGGAATCCAGCCGCTGACCTACGGCCTCAGCTGGTCGGAATCACGCAGGACCGCGGAGGCGGTGGACCGTCTCGGCTATGACTACCTGTGGGGACACGATCACCTGTTCTCGACAGGAGGTGATCCGTTCCAGCCCTTCTTCGAGGGCTGGACCACGCTGGCCGCGTGGAGTGCCATGACCAGCCGTGTCCGGCTCGGGCTCCTCGTCGGGGCCAATCCGTTCCGCAATCCGGGCGTCGTGGCCAAGATGGCCGCGACCGTCGACCACATCAGCGGCGGGCGACTCATCCTCGGGCTCGGTGCCGGGAACCGCGAGCTCGAAGCAGCCGCGCACGGGATCGATCCCGGACGAAGCATCGGCCAGCGACTCGACTGGCTCGACGAAGCGCTGGGCATCGTCCGCGGACTGCTGGACGGGGAGGTCGTGAGCCACGAGTCGGACCGATACCAGTTCGCCGGCGTCCGCCACGCACCCCGGCCCCTCCAGGCGCACCTGCCATTCGTCGTCGGCTCCAGCGGCGAGAAGAAGGGTCTGCGCATCGTCGCCCGCCACGCCGACCTCTGGCAGATGTGGCTCGCGATGGACGACGTGGAGCTGTTCCGGCACAAGGCCGCGGTCCTCGCCGAGCACTGCCGGGCGATCGGACGTGATCCCGCGACCGTCGAGCACACCATCGGCGGCAAGCTCGTCATCCGCCGCGATGCCGCCGCGGCGCGGCAGGTCTTCGAGAATCAGATGCTCGTCCACGGCTGGCCGGAGTCGGTCCGCACCGAGATGGGCTGGAGCGGAACTCCGGACCAGGTGGCCAGGGCGCTGCTCGCCTTCCGCCAGGCCGGTGCGGCCGGCTTCAGTCCGTCGATCGCGGCACCGCTGGATCTCGAGACGATCGAGCTCCTGGCGACCGACGTACGGCCGATGCTCGACGCGGCAGGCTGAGCGACCCGGACAGGGATCGAGCCCGCCGGCGGCGGGCTCGATCTTCAAGCAAGGGCGGGTTCGGTTACTTGGACGCCGCCTCGACATTGGTCTTGTCGTAGACGGTGAACGGACCCATCAGCACGCGCAGGCCAGCTGGACGCGTCGGATCCTTGGTGATGCTGAAGGTGCCCAGCCGACCGGCCTCGAACTGCTCACCCTCGGCGCCCGTGATCGCGCCGGTGGCCAGCAGGTACGAGGTGTAGTACGTCAGGTAGCCAAGGTCGACGAAGCTCCACAGGGCGAACTGCGGAGCGCAACCGTTGAGGGTGTACGAGACCATCTCGCTCGGCAGCCCCAGCCCCGAGACCTTGACCTTGTCGCACAGCTTCTCGTCCTGCATCGCCTTGGCGGCAGCGGCGATGCCGACCGTCGTCGGGGACATGATGACCTTGAGGTCGGGGTACTTGTCGACGAGGGCGAGGGCCTGGTTGTAGCTCTTCTCGGACTGGTCGTCACCGTAGACGGTATCGACGAGCTTGATCTTTGCGTACTTCGGATCCTTGAGGGATTCCTTGAGCGCCGCGATCCAGGCGTTCTGGTTGGCCGCGTCCGGGGAGGCGGAAAGGACCGCGAAGTTGCCTCCATCCGGGCCGATCAGCGACAGCGCCATGTCGGCCATCACTCCGCCGATCGAGTCGAAGTCGACCTGGGCCACGAAGACGCTCTCGCCCTTGGCCGACGGGATCGGGGAGTCCCAGGTGACGACCTTCGTGCCGGCCGTCTGCGCAGCCTCAGCGGCCGGGGCGATCTGGTCGCCGGCGTTATTGGACAGCATGACGACCTTCACGCCCTGGGTTGGCGCGTTGGTCATGAATTCGATCTGGCCCTGCACGCTGTTCTCCGCGGTGGGGCCCACGAACGCGAGCTTCTCGGAATTGGCGAGCTCGGCG
>JAXDKX010000184.1:0-3925 GCA_034666905.1 Chloroflexota bacterium
GCCCGATCTGGCTCGGCTACTACCGCAGCGAGAACGCGGGCGCGACCTTCCAGAGCTCCCTCGTTCCTGGCTACCCTGACGATACGTCGCCCTATGCGGCCCTCGCCAATGTGCGCACCGCCAGCTCCGGCGACCCGGTCATCGCGTGGGACGCCCACGGGCGCGTCTTCATGGGCTCCGAGTCATCGGATGACCCAGGCGGATCGAAGAAGACGTTCGGCGACGTGTGGGTCGCGGTCTACGACAACCCGAAGAATCCCGGCGATGCCGGCTTCAACAGCGCGAACGACGGCAAGCGCTTCGTCCGCAGCGAGATCATCAAGCGCGGGTCGTCCGCACCGAATCTGCTCGGGGTCTTCAACGACAAGACCTCGATCGAGGCAGACCGGACGACGAGCTCGTGCGAAGGCAACGTCTACTTCGCCTGGTCGCGGTTCACCGGCAACGGGACCAACAACATCTACTTCTCCCGCTCGACCGACCACGGCGCAACGTGGTCCAATGCGCAGAGCCTGAGCCAGGTCGCGCAGGACGTCCAGTTCCCCGACATCTCGATCACATCGAACGGCCATGTCTACGTGACGTTCCGCCAGTTCGAGCGCAAGAACGGCCAGGCTCCCGCGATCGACATCGCGAAGTCGACCGACTGCGGAGCGACGTTCGGTCCGGCCAAGGTCGTCCAGACCTTTACGCCGTACGACGCGAGTGACGTCTCCGCCCCGGAGGCGACGCCGGCCGGCAACCCCGCCGATGCCCCGTTCGGCGAGGAGAGCATCACCGCCGGCGGCAACGCCCGCGACTGCGGCGACTTTTCGAGCAACTGCGAGTCCGGGTACACGTTCTTCCGACGCGACACCCAGGTTCGCTCGACCGCGGACCAGGCCGACACGGCCCACGAATGGGTCTACGTCATCTACGACCCGAGCAAGCCGGAGACGGAGGTCCCAACCGGCACGACCTACGGCTCGATCGACACCGGCACCGGCAGCCAGTCGGGCATCTACTTCCTTCGCTACGACGGCGCGACCGGGGCGTCGACCAACCCGGCGCTGATCGACAACCAGGCGACCGGTCACCAGCTCTTCCCTGACATCTCGGCCGGCGGTGGCGGCGTGCTGCATGCCATCTGGTGGGACAGCCGAAACGATCCCCACTATTCCGCAGCTCGCCCGGTCGGCAATGACGCCAACGGCGTCACCGGCCCCTCGCTCGACATCTACGGCGCAACCTCGTCGAACGCGGGGACGACCTGGGGCGGTGCCACGCGCGTGAGCAGCACCAGCAGCAACCCGAACTACGAGCAGTTCTCCAACCGGGCGGTCCCATTCGCAGGCGACTACCTGTGGGTGACCTCGCACGGGATCACCGCCTTCGGCGTCTGGACCGATTGGCGAGACACCGTTGCCGGGCCCGACCCTCGGGAGGCCAACGGAGAGGACAACGACGCCGCCGACGTCAAGGCGTGCCGCACGTTCAGCTCCAGCTCCGGCTGGAGCGGCGACACCTGCCCGCACGACGGCGGTCTCGACCAGAACATCTACGGCGCCGCAACGCCGTAAAGCGCGGGCCTCCGGCCCGGATCCACGAGACGTTCCCGGAGAGGGCGGCGCAAGCCGCCCTCTCCTCATTCGACGACGAGATCGCGGGGCAGATCGGGCTCCGGCGGATACGCCGGCCTCAGGCCGGCCAGGGTGTCGGCCAGGATCGTTGACACGGCCAGGTCCCGGAACCATTTGTGGTTGGCCGGGATGACGTACCAGGGAGCCCATGCCGTCGAGGTCCTCGAGAGCGCCTCGTCGAAGGCTCGCTGATAGTCGTCCCAGAGCAGCCGCTCCTGGAGGTCGCCCATCGAGAACTTCCAGCGCTTCGTCGGATCGTCGTAGCGAGCCTGGAGTCGCCTGCGCTGCTCGTCTCGATCGATCTGCAGGAAGAGCTTGACGATGGTCGTCCCGCTCTCGGTCAGCATCCGCTCGAAATCGTTGATCTGCCCGTAGCGCGCCGACCAGACGCGTTTCGTCACCATCGCGTGCACGCGCTCGACCAGGACGGCCTCGTAGTGCGAGCGGTTGAAGAATCCGATCTCGCCGTGCTTCGGAACGTGCCGGTGAACACGCCACAGGTAGTCGTGGGCCAGCTCCTCGGTCGAAGGGATCTTGAACGCCGTCACCGGGCATCCCTGCGGGTTGAAGGCCTTCGCCACCTTGTTGATCGTTCCGTCCTTGCCGGCCGCGTCGATCCCCTGCAGGACGACCAGGACGGCCCGCTTCTGCTCGGCCCACAGTCGATCGTGAAGCCTGGCAAGGCGCTGCAGAAGTTGTGGGGTCGCCGTCTCCGCCGTCAGCCGATCGTGCCCATGCGTCGCTCCCGGGTCGAGGCGAGCGAGTCGCACCGGCTGGCCCGGTTTGACCCGCAAGGCGTCACGCAGGTCGAGCCGTTCGCTGATGGCGGCGCTCCTTCCGCGGGGTCAGTCGCTGAGCGGTTGTACGATGCAACGTACCCCAAAAGGAGACCCAGACAGATGGCCGTCGTCAGTGCCACAAGGCCGCACCCGATCTTCCTCGCGGGTCGCTGGGTGGACTCGCCGGACCTGCTGGTCGTCGACAACCCGGCGGTCCCCGGAACCCCGGCCGGCGCAACCTACAACGCGACCGAGGCGCAGTACGAAGAAGCCGTGGAGGCGGCGGTGGCCGCCTTCGAGCTGACCAGGAAGCTGCCGGCCTACGAGCGTGGCCGAATCCTGCGCGAGATCAGCGCCGGCATCCGCGAGCGGCGAGAGGAGCTCGCGCGACTGATCGCGACCGAGGCCGGGAAGCCGATCCGCGATGCGCTCCTGGAGGTGGACCGGGCGGTCCTGACCTTCCGGCTCGGCGCGGAGGAAGCGGAGCGAATGACCGGTGAGGTGATCCCGCTCGACCTGCTGCCCAGCTCGAAGGATCGGGTAGGCATCACGCGGCGCTTCCCGATCGGTCCGATTGCCGGGATCAGCCCGTTCAATTTCCCGCTCAACCTGGCCGCTCACAAGGTCGCCCCGGCGATCGCCTCGGGCAATCCCATCGTCCTCAAGCCGCCGTCGAAGGACCCACTCACGATGCTCGCCGTGGCCGAGATCATCGAAGCTGCCGGTCCTCCGCCCGGCGCGGTCTCGATCCTGCCGATGACCCGCGAGCTCGGCGACCGGATGGTGGCGGACCCTCGCTTCAAGCTGCTGACTTTCACCGGATCGCCGTCGGTTGGCTGGCGGATGAAGGAGCGGGCGGGCAAGAAGAAGGTCGTGCTCGAGCTCGGTGGCAACGCCGGCGTGATCATCGACAAGACGGCCAACCTCGAGTGGGCCGTCAAGCGTTGCCTGGTGGGCGCCTTCGCCTACGCCGGGCAGGTCTGCATCAGCGTGCAGCGGATGGTCGTCCACGAGGATGTCTGGGACCCGTTCATGGAGGCGTTCGTGGCTGGTGCCGCCGCGCTCAAGGTCGGCGACCCGCTCGATCCGGCCACCGATCTCGGTCCGATGGTCGATGCCACCGCCGCCGGCCGAACCCAGCGCTGGGTCGACGAGGCCGTGGCCCTTGGCGGCACGCTCCTCCTGGGCGGCAGGGCGAATGGCACCTACTACCCGCCGACGGTCCTGACCGACGTGCCCCTGACCGCCCAGGTCTGCTCGAACGAGGCGTTCGCGCCGCTCGTCGTGGCCTCCCGGTTCAGCGAGCTCGACGAGGCGATCGCGCGGGTCAACGACTCGATGTTCGGGCTGCAGACGGGCGTGTTCACCAACGACCTGTCCGGCGCGTGGCGGGCGTTCAGCGAGCTCGAGGTCGGCGGCGTCATCGTCAACGACGTGCCGACGTACCGGATCGACCACATGCCGTACGGCGGGGTCAAGGACTCCGGCCTGGGCCGTGAGGGACTGCGCTGGGCCATCGAGGACATG
>JAXDKX010000185.1:0-10072 GCA_034666905.1 Chloroflexota bacterium
GCCGGCGTCGCCCATCGGGCCGCCGGTGACGAAGCGGCCGGTCGGGTTGACGTGCATGATCGGATCGGTCGAACGCAGGTCGGCCGGGATCGTCGGCAGGATGACCGTCTCGACGATGTCCGAGCGCAGCCGTTCCGTCCGGACGTCCGGATCGTGCTGGGCCGAGACGACGACGGTCCGGACCCGGACCGGGACGCCATGCTGGTATTCGACGGTCACCTGGGTCTTGCCGTCCGGCCGCAGATACGGCAGCTGCCCTGACTTGCGAACCTCGGCCAGACGCCTGGCCATGCGGTGGGCCAGCGCGATCGGCAGCGGCATCAGCTCGGGCGTCTCGCGGCAGGCGAAGCCGAACATCATGCCCTGGTCGCCGGCCCCGAGCTCGAAGGCGGACGCGGCGTCGTCGCGGACCTCGAGGGCGGAGTTGACCCCCTGGGCGATGTCGGGCGACTGCTCCTTGACCGAGACGAGCGTCCCGCACGTCAGGTAGTCGAAGCCGTAGTCGGCCCTCGTATAGCCGATGTCGCGGACCGTGTCGCGGACGATCGCCTGGAAGTCCACGTACGTCTGCGTGGTGATCTCGCCGAGGACCATCACCAGGCCGGTGGTGGTCGCCGTCTCGCACGCCACCCGCGCACCGGGATCCTCCCGGATGATCGCGTCGAGGATGGCGTCGGAGATCTGGTCGCACATCTTGTCCGGGTGGCCTTCGGTGACCGACTCGGAGGTGAACAGATAATGGGCAGCGTCGACGATGCTCATGGCGGCGAAGCCTAGCATGGCCCGTCGCGGCGTCGCGATCAGGCGGGCTGGGCGATCCGCCGAGCCGGCCCATCGAGCCCGACGATCCCGACGGGCTCGAGCTGGTCGGCCGGCTCGAACCCGAAGACCTGGGCGAGGAACGACAACCGGGCTTCGAGCGAGCGGCGGATCGCCGCCGAACCACGGAATCCATGGCCCTCGCCCTCGAACGCGAGGTAGGCATATGGGATGCCATTCGCCTCGAGGGCCGCGACGATCGCCTCGGCCTGCGACGGGGGCACGACCCGATCGTCGAGTCCCTGCATGACCAGGACCGGACACGAGATCTGGTCCAGGAAGTGAACCGGTGAGCGGCTTCGATAGAGCTCGGCAGCCTCCGGAAGCGGACCCACCAGGCGGTCCGTGTAGCGCGACTCGAACTTGTGGGTGAGGCGAGCCAGCGCCTCGAGGTCGCCGACGCCGAACAGGCTGATTCCTGCCGCGAAGATGTCGCGGAACGCCAGGGCGCAGAGCGTCGTATAGCCGCCCGCACTGCCACCGGCGATCGCCAGTCGCTTCGGGTCCACGTCGCCCCGCTCGGCGAGGAAGCGCGCCGCCGCCACGCAATCGTCGACGTCGACGACACCCCAGGCACCGTTCAGGGTCGAGCGGTAGGCCCGCCCATAGCCGGTGCTCCCACCGTAGTCCACGTCCACGACGGCGATCCCGCGACTGGTCAGCAGCTGCTTCGTGAGGTCGAGTGAGGTCGTCGCGTTCGACGAGGGACCGCCGTGCGACAGCACCACCAGCGGGGGCCGATCCCCGTCAGGACCGACATGACCGGCGTTGCTGGGCGGGTAATAGAGGGCGTGCGCGGCTCGATCGTCAGTCGAAGGAAAATGGATGGATTCGGGGATCGAGATCGTCGCCGGATCGAGGACGAGGCCGCTCGCCCGCCGCAGCACGCCCGCAACCGCCAGGGTCGCGGGCACGAATCGGGCGACGACCGTCGACTCGGCCGCAGACCCGACGACCGCCACGACACCGGACGTCGTTGAGCACACGCCTTCGAACTCCGTGTACGGCGACTCGACCTCGCCGGCGAACTCGCCTGGCTCGACGCGGAACAGGTGGTCTCGGCCGTCATACCGTCCAATCGCGACGAGCGCCCCGCCGGGCAGGAACCCATAGGACGAGCGACCGAAGACCCAGGCAGGGTCGGCAAACTCGGCTTCCATCGGCGCCAGCGCATCGAGAACCGGACCGTCCAGCAGACGATAGAGATTCCACCAGCCGGTCCGGTCGGAGACGAAATGGAGCACTCCTGCCGGCGACCATTCGGGCTGGGCAATCGACTCCTCCGGCCCGCCGGCGGCCAGTGCCGGCGCTTGCAGGGTCCCGTCCGGCGCGAACGCCGCGGTCCGGAGCCGGGTGGCGTCCCAGGGCATGTCCGGGTGGTCCCATTCGAGCCAGGCAAGCCGGCTGCCGTCGGGCGAAGGACGCGGAGCGGCGAAGAAGTCCGGCCCGCTCGCGAGGACATCCGGCGGTTGTCCACCGTTGAGCGGCACCGCGACGATCGTCGTGACAGCCTCGCCGGGACCCGAGTGGTCCTCGCGGACCGCCACGAGGCGCGATCGCCGTGGATCGATGCGCAGGTCCGCGAACCGCCAGGGCCCGTCGGGCGTGATGGCCACTGGCGGTTCGCCGTCGGGGTCCAGGCGATAGAGGCGGTTGTCGGCGAAGTTGGAGAAGACGATGACGCCGCCGGCGACCGTGTAGGAGCCGCCGCCGTACTCGTGGACCCGGGTCCGGACGTTGAAGGGAGGCGGCGTCAGGTCAACGATGGATCCGTCGATGCCGCTCCGAACCAGCACGCGACGCCCGGCCTCGGACGGACGATCCTCCAGCCAGTAGGTGTCGTCACCGTCGAGCCACGGCTCGGCCAGGCCGATGGTGTCGCCCACGACATCGTCGATCCGGATCGGCGACGTCCACGCCCCGAACGGCGTAACCGCAGGATCGCTCATCGGGCGGTCAGGTGCCGTGGCGCCAGCTTGCGACGTAGGCAGCCTGCTCAGCCGTCATCGGGTCGAGCGTGATCCCCAGGGCAGCGAGCTTGAGGCGGGCGACTTCGGCGTCGATCGCCTCGGGCACGACATAGACTCGCGGCTCGAGCTCGTCATGGTGGAGCGCGACGTACTCGGCGGACAGCGCCTGGTTGGCAAAGCTCATGTCCATCACGGCGGCGGGATGGCCCTCGGCGGCACCCAGGTTGACCAGCCGACCCTCGGCGATCAGGTTGAGGCGCTTGCCGCCCAGGTCGAATTCCTGGACGTTCTCGCGAACATCGCGAACGTGGCCCTCGGCCAGGGCGCGGAGGGCGGTCAGGTCCAGCTCCGCGTCGAAATGGCCCGAGTTCGCCATGATCGCGCCGTCGCCCATCGCCTCGAAGTGCTCGCGACGGAACACATTGACGTTGCCGGTCGCGGTGACGAACAGCTCGCCCCAGGCGGCCGCCTGGCCCGCCGTCATCACGCCGAATCCGTCCATCAACGCCTCGAGCGCGCGGACCGGGTCGATCTCCACGATCGTCACGTGGGCGCCGTGACCGGCCATCCGCGACGCGATGCCCTTGCCGACCCAGCCGTACCCGGCAACCACCACCTTGCGTCCGGCGATCAGGATGTTCGTGGCTCGCAGGATCCCGTCCAGCGTGCTCTGACCGGTCCCGTATCGGTTGTCGAAGAGATGCTTGGTCTGCGCCTCGTTGACGGCGATGACCGGGAAGCCGAGGGCGCCGTCTGCGGCCATCGCCCGGAGCCGAATGACGCCCGTCGTGGTCTCCTCGGTCCCGGCGAGGACCTCCTTGACCTGGGCTGGCCGGCTCTCGTGGAGCAGGGACACGAGGTCGCAGCCATCGTCCATCGTCAGCTGCGGCCGGGTGTCGGCAACGGCATTGAGGTGCGCGTAGTAGGTGTCCTTGTCCTCGCCGCGGCGCGCGTAGACCGAGATGCCGAACGCAGTCACCAGCGCCGCCGCGACATCGTCCTTGGTCGAGAGCGGGTTGCTGGCAGCAAGGACGACCTCGGCACCCCCTGCCTTGAGCGTGCGCATCAGGTTCGCCGTCTCGGTCGTGACGTGCAGGCACGCCCCGATCCGCAGGCCGGCGAGTGGCCGGTCGCGTTCGAAGCGCTCGCGGATCAGGCGCAGGACCGGCATCTCTCGCTCGGCCCATTCGATCCGCCGGATGCCCTCGGCGGCAAGGCCGAGGTCCGTGACGTCGTTGGCCGGGTAGGTGCTGGCGGTCGTCATCGAGCGTCGGTCTCCTTGCGGTTGAACAGGCGGCGGAACGAGGTCGCAAGGTCCGGCCAGGGCGACCCGAGGCGGTGGACCAGGCGCTCCTCGAAGCGGACGTGCTCGGCGAAACCGAGGCGGCGATAGGCGTTGAGGGCGGGCGGGTTGTCGGCGCGAACGTTGAGGACGACCTGGTCGCAGGTGCGCAGCAGCTCGGCGGTCACGGCGCCCGTGACGGCTGTCGCGAATCCCCGACCGCGGAAGTCAACGTGGGTCAGCACATTGCCGACGACCGCCAGTCGGGCATTCCGGCTGACGACATGCGTGCCGGCGGCCGCCACGAGCTGGCCATTGACCCGCATCCCGTAGTAGACGCCGTCCGCGATCGTGGTCGCCGGCAACCACGAGGCGAATCCGAGCTGATAGAGCCGGTTGAGGTCGCCGATCTCGACCGGCAGCAGCCGCTGGACCGTCGCCGGATACGGCCGGAACTGCGACCGATCGACCCACATCCGGACCATCGACGGGCCTGGATCGACGCGATAGACCGTTTCGATCATGGGCATGACGTCGGCCGGCGCGGCAACGAAGGCCACCCGCGGCCGGATCAGGTCTCGCAGCACGATCCCGATCCCGTCCATCCGGCCCATGACGAACAGCGGCTGGGGCGTCGGTCCGCTGTATTCGAGGACGAGCGCCACCGGCGCATTGGCCTCCCAGGCCAGGCCCCAGCGAGTCCTCGCGAACTCGCGTTCCTCGAGATCGCAGATGGCGTACGCGGAGTAGAGCCGATCCTGTTCGAGGAAGGCGCGCAACAGGGCGCGATCCGTCGTTGCCCTGGCGAAGACCGCCTCGTGCCGGCCGAGCGCGACGGACGACATCAGGCCGCCGTCGGCCGCGGCGACAGGCCGCTGAAGCCGGGCGAGGCCGCCCATCGCGCACGGGCGCCGGCAACCGCCTCGCGAAGTCCCGTCTCGAACGGGCCGCGCACCACGCCTTCCTCGGTGACGATACCGGTGATCAGCTCCGCCGGCGTGATGTCGAATGCGGGATTGCGCACCTCCGTGTCAGGCGGCGCGATACGGATGCCACGGAACTCCAGCACCTCCTGGCCCCGGCGCTCCTCGATGGGGATCGACGATCCGTCCGGCGTCGCGAGGTCGATCGAGCTGGTCGGCGCGCAGACATAGAACGGGATGCCGTGGCGAGCTGCCAGCACGGCCAGCGTGTAGGTCCCGACCTTGTTGGCCGTATCACCGTTGAGCGCAACGCGATCGGCGCCCACGAGGATCACGTCGACCTCGCCCAGCGCCATCAGGTGGCCGGCCGCGACGTCGGGGATGAGGGTGTGCGCGACGCCGGCCTGGGCGAGCTCCCAGGCGGTCAGCCGCGCACCCTGGAGGTAGGGGCGGGTCTCGTCGACCCAGACATGGATCGGCCGATCCGCGTAGTGGGCGGCCTGGACGACGCCGAGCGCCGTACCGAACTGGCCGGCTGCGAGGGGCCCGGTGTTGCAGTGGGTGAGGACCTGGACCGGCCGGTCGTCCGGCCTGGGCAGGACCTCGAGGCCGAAGCCTGCCAGGCGCCCATGGTCGGTCGTCGCCTCGAACACGATGGCATCGGCCTCCGCACGCAGCGCAATCGCGATCGCATCGCCGTCGTCGGACAGGTCCCCGATGGCCTCGTAGCGAGCCATCAATCGGTCCACCGCCCAGCGCAGGTTGATCGCCGTGGGCCGGGCATTGATCAGGGCGGTCGCCGAGCCTCGCAGCGTCGCCCGGCGGGCATATGGCAATGACGTCCGCATTTTCTCGGCCGTGATTGCGAGGCCGATCGCCGCCGCCTGGCCGATCGCCGGGGCGCCGCGGATGACCATCTCACGGATCGCGAAGGCCACCTCGCCAGCCGATCGGCAGCTGTACTCCACGAGCGCGTCCGGCAGCCGGCGCTGGTCGATGAGGTAGAGGATGTCGCCATCCTCGCGAAACGGCGTTCGGAAGCCGCGGGGCGCGGGCGGGGTCTCCGGCACCGTCACCGCGGCGGTGCCCAGCAGGCCCGCCGCGGCGGCCGGGTCGAGGATTGCGCTGGCCGCCTCCGCCGATGCGCGCTGCAGCGCCTGGGCCGCGCCCGCGACCGTGGCGGCTGTCTGGAAGAGCTCGCCGGCAAAGGCGCGGAAGAAGCCTCGGCGGCCGAGATCGACGCCGGGCGCCGTCGGCGTGGCCGTCACGGGCGCCTGGGAGTCCGACTCGGGCGGCGGCTCGTGGCCGGGGCCGGGGTCGCCGGTTGGTGCGGGCAAAGGCGTGACCTCGATCCGTCCGGCCGTCAGTACTTGATGACGCTCGTGACGCGCCGCCCGTTCAACCGGTCGCGGCCCTTCAGGAAATCGAGCTCGACCAGGAAGGCCAGTCCGATCACCTCGCCCTTGAGCCGCTCGATGAGCTCGATCGTGCCGTGCACCGTCCCGCCGGTCGCGAGCAGGTCGTCGACGATCAGGACGCGCTGTCCGGGCTGGATCGCGTCGCGATGGATCTCGAGGGTGTTGGAGCCGTACTCCAGGGCATATTCGACGGTGATCGTCTCGGCCGGCAGCTTGCCGAGCTTGCGGACCGGGACCAGTCCGGCGTTGAGCTGGTAGGCCATCGGGGCGCTGAAGATGAAGCCGCGCGACTCCATCCCGACGACGATGTCGACCGCTTCGCCGAGGTACTCGGCCAGCATCAGGTCGATCGCTTCGTGATAGGCGGCCGGATCCTTCAGCAGCGTCGTGATGTCGTAGAAGAGGATGCCGGGCTTCGGGAAGTCGGGGACCTCACGGATCTTCGCACGCAGCTCCTCGGCAGACACGATATCGGAGCCTCCATGAGAACGGCACGCGCGCCGGTGAGCCGGCCGCGTAGGCGTTCCGAAGTCTACCGCAGGCGTCGGCGACGGCCAGCGCCCTGGCGCGGCAGCTCAGCGCGCCGGAATGCCACCCGCGCGGGATCGCAGGCGGCCCGTCAGCAGCAGGCCACCGAGGCCCACCGCCAGCGCGACAGCGAACGCGATCGCGAGTCCCGGCACCGGTTTGCCGCTGGAGCGGAGGCTGGCCGCCACGATCGCCCCGGCCACCCCAGTGCCGAGCGCGGTTCCGACCGTGTCGGTCAGTGACAGCGCGCTCGACGCCGAGCCCTGGGCCTCCGGCGCGGCCTCGCGCAGCACGATGAGGGCGAGTGGCGAGTAGGCGAGGCCCATCCCGAAGCCGGCAATGGCGAAGGTTGGAATGCCGACCAGCCACGAGACGTCCTGGCGGAGCACGAGCATGAACGCGGCCAACCCGACGAGGGCCGTCGCGAATCCGGCCTGGACGAACCGGTAGGTCGGCCAGCGCGTCGCGTTGTGCGCCTGGACCCAGGATCCGGCGGTCCAGACGACGGTCGCGGCGGTCAGGGCGATCCCGGCTTCGGTCAGCGAGCGCCCGCGCCAGTTGACGAGGACAAGGGCGACGAACGCATCGACCCCGAAGAACATGAAGGTCAGGGCACCTCGCAGCAGGACCGCAGCCGGCAGCACCGGTCTCGCGGCCAGCGTGCCGGGCGGGGTCAGGCGACGGAGGGCGTACACGCCGATGACCAGCCCGGCCAGCGTCAGGAGGGCTGTCGGCAGCACCTCCCCGATGGTCAGCCCAGCCGTGACGAGTCCTGCCCCGAGCGAGACCAGGATGGCCAGCGGGAGCCGTCCGCGGTCCGCGGCACCGGCTTGCTGCTCGGCATCCACGTCGCCCGGAGCCGCGACGACCGCCCGGAGCGCCCCGAGGGTCATCGTTCCGGCGAGCGCGATGAGCGGCAGGAGCCCGAGAAAGACGGCGCGCCAGCCAAGGGACTGGCCGACCGTCGCGGCGATGGCGGGCCCGATGACCCCAGGCAGGATCCAGGCCGTCGACATCGTCGCGAACATCCTGGCGCGCATCCCTTCGGGCAGGCTGCGACCAATGGCCACGTAGGCGATCGGCGGGACCGTCCCCGCGCCGAGACCCTGCACGAATCGGGCCGCGACCAGCACGGGCATCGACGGGGCGAGGCCGCCGACCAGCAGCCCGATCCCGAACAGGAGCAAGCCCACGGCGAATGGCAGGGCCAGGCCCCGCCGATCGATGACCCCACCGACGACGACGATCCCGATCAGCGAGCCGAGGAAGAACGCCGAGAAGACCCAGCCGTACAGCTCGAGGCCCCCGAGCTCGGCGGCCACCGTCGGCATGATCGTCGAGATGGCGAGGGCCTCGAACGCGACCAGCGTGATCGTCAGGACCAGTCCGAGCGTCAGCGAGCGTCGCTGGGGCGACCAGAGGCCGTCAGATCCTGGGTGCGTCGGCTGCATTGATCAAGGATGGCGGGAAGCCGGGAGGCGCGTCGCGGTCCCGTGAATGTCGTCTCCCTACAGGACCGCCGGCTCCCAGCCGTTGAGCGCAGCCCGCAGGCGAGCTTCGGCGCGGTGCTCGGTCTTCCCGGGGCCATCGAGGCGATCGAGTCCGAGCAGCGCCGCGCCGAGCACCGGTGGCGCCTCCAGGCGTCGGAGCGTCGCGCCCGGAGCCACGATGTGGACGCCGGCCGCGATCCGGGCCTCGAAGGCGTCGTCCCGGGCGTTGAAGATGCCACCAGCCATCACCACTTCCGGAGCGCGCCGCGCCAGATGGAGCCGGCGAATGATGGCACCGCCCATCGCCACGAGCTCGTCGGCCAGGCGATCGATGATCGAACGGGCGAGCGCGTCGCCCTCCCCGGCGGCCCGGAAGACGGCCGGCGACAGCTCGCGCAGCCGGGATTCCGGAATGGCGCCCGCCTCGAGCGCGTTCGTCAGGTCGAGCGGGCGACGGAAGCCGAACTGCGCCGGGACGATCGCCTCCAGCGTCGTGCGCCGGCCCCGCCCATCGCGTGCCCGCACGGCAGCGCCCAGTGCCGCCATGCCGATGTCCATTCCGCCGCCCCAGTCGCCGGATATGCCCCCGAGGGCCGCCAGACGCGCCCTCCGCCCGTCGGGAGCGATCCCGGCGGCGTTCATCCCGGATCCGCAGATCAGGGCAACGCCCCAGGCGCGTTCGGAACCGGCGCGGATCGGCGCAAACGCGTCGTTGACGACGATGCCGTCGCCCGCCAACCCTCGCGCAGCGATGCTCGCCGTCAACCGCCGGATGTCGCCGGGACTGTCGGCGCCGGCCAGGGCGTAGACGCCGACGGCGGCTGGTGCCCCGGCGGGGAGACCGGCCCGCGAGCGAACCTCGGCGACCAGGGACGCCAGGCGATCGATGCCGGCCTCCAGCCCGACCTGCTGATGCGATGTCGTTGGGCCGCGCACGACGGCTAGCACGCGGCCGTCGGCGGTGACGAGCGCGACGTCGGTCTTGGAATTGCCCCCGTCCACGGCGAGGACCGCAGCGTGCTTCGTGGCGTCGCTCATCCGGGCACGCCGGCCGGGACGCTGGACAGCTCGTCGATCCGGCAGAGCGCCGCACCGGCGTCGACGAGCCGGTCCAGGATCGGCTCGAGCGCCCCCTCCGTCGCCATCGGCCACGTGTGCAGCAGGACGACGGCTCCGTCGCCGTGAGCCAGCACCCCGGCCACGATGTCCTCAGCCACCTGGGTGGCCGACGCGGAAGGCTGCCAGTCGAAGGCCTCGACGTGCCAGCCAACGTGGTGATAGCCGGCCGCCTCGACAGCGGCAAGGACCCGCGGATCGTCCGCGCCCTCCCCGAATGGGCAGCGAAACCACGGGCGCGGATCGAGTCCGGCGGCATCCACGATCGCTTCGGCGGCCTCTCGCAGGTCCTCGGCGATCCCCTCGTCGGTCAGCAGCGGCATCATCGCGTGATAGTGCGAGTGGCTGCCAACCAGGTGGCCATCCGCCAGGATGCTCCTGACGGTCCCTGGATAGGCGAGCGCCCAGCGACCCTGGACGAAGAAGGTCGCCCGGGTCGCCCGGCGCGCGAGCGTCGCCACGATGGATTCCGCGGTACCCGGCAGGGCAGGCCGGTCTGGATGCTCGGCATCGAATGTCAGCGCGA
>JAXDKX010000186.1:0-10113 GCA_034666905.1 Chloroflexota bacterium
CATCCCGGCCGTTCCGCACATACAGCAGGAACCGCCCGTCGGCGCGCCAGGCGGGGTCCTGGTGACCGAGGGGTGCCAGCTCGGGCGCCGGGGGAACCGTTCGCTGCTTCGTCGTCAGGTCGTAGAACTCCAGGACGACGTCGCTCCTCGTCGGGTCCGGCCCGTCGGAGACCATCGCGATCGTCTTGCCATCCGGTCCGAGCACGGGCTGGCGGATCCACGAGAACCACGACCGCCCGTTCGCGTTGATCGCGCCGCTCAGGATCTGCTCCGGGGCACCCGTCCCGGCAGCATCGACGCGCATGATGGCCGGCACGGTCTCCTGGTAGTGCCGATCGACCCCAAGGGCCGGCCAGAGGCCCATCGCATCGGTCGTCCGGATGAAGTAGACCAACGCGCCGTCCGGCGACCACGACGGCATCGCGTCGTTGCCACCGGTCGTGAGCTGCCGGACATCCCGGCCGTGCTGGACCCAGATGTTGCCGGCCTTGGCGTAGACGATGGACCCTGAGAATGTCACCTCGGGCACGACGACCACGTTCGACGGGGCCGCACTCCGCGCTGCGCCGCCGCCTCCCCCATTGGCATTGCTCGAGCCACCGATGAATGGGATAGCGCCGCCCAGCAGGCTGAGCGTCACGGCCCCGATGAGTATCAGCCCGGCGATGGAGAGCCCGGGCGCCAGCCATGCCCGGTCCGGGAGCAGCCCGTACGGGTCGCGCAACCGTGGCCGCGGGGCAGTCGTCCGGCTCACCGTTGGCCACCGACCAGCATCGGCGAATCGCGGTGCTCACCGAGGATTGCCGCGGCCTCGGAGTGGCTTCCCGAGGTGGCCACGTCCCGAATATCGAGCTGGAGTGACTCGAACCCGCCGAACCGCCGGCTGGCCAGGCGCGCGACGACATCGACTCGATCACCCTCATGAACGGTCTCCGCGAGATCCGGCCGGCCGAAGGCGATGCCGTCGAGGACGTCGCGCTCGCGTCGAAGGGTCAGCTGGCTGTGGCCGCCGGATGCGGCGCGAACCCGGGTCACGGTCAGCCCGAGGACCGCCACGCAAGCGGCCGCATTGCCCGGCCCCGTGGGCGCGAGTCCGGTGAGCTCGCGGTAGAGGCCGTAATCGACGTCGCTGGCGCGGAGCGCCAGGTCGATCGCGATGGAGACGCGGGGATCGGGGGGGACTGCGGCCGACGCCAGATCGAGGAAGCGCTCCCGGAATACGTCCCAGCGGTCCGCGGGCAATTCGAATCCGGCCGCGCCAGCATGCCCGCCGAACCTCGTGAAGAGGTCACCACAGCGCTCCAGGGTGGCGCCGAGGTCCAGCGTCCCGTCGCTCCGGCAGGACGCGCGGATGGTCTCGCCCAACTCGGCACCAACGACGGCCGGGAGACCGCGGTCCTCGACCAGCCGGGCCGCGACCAGTCCGACGATTCCAACGCTCCACGGTCCGTGAACGATGCTTGCCGCCGCGTCAGGGGAGGCGGCCACGATGGCCCGCGCATCGGCCACCACAGACCGGGTCAGGTCGCGCCGGGCGAGATTGGCTGCCTCGAGCAGGTCGGCGCGCAGGCCGGCCTCGACCGGGTCGTCGGCCAGCAGGAGCCGCGCGGCCTCCATGGCCTCCCCCATCCGACCGGCCGCGTTCAGGCGAGGGGCGAGGGCAAAGGAGACCGTGTCGAGATCAATGGCCGATGGGTCGATCCGGGCTCGTTCCAGGAGCGCGGCAATCCCCGGTCGAGGGTTTCGTCGGAGGCGTTCGAGGCCCAATCTCGCGATCGCCCGGTTTTCGCCGATGATGGGGGCCACGTCGGCGACCGTCCCGATGGTCGCGAGGTCGGCGAGGTCCAGCGCGGCGAGCGGGCCGCCGGGCAGGTCGGCGAGCAACAGCTGCGCGATCTTGAATGCGACGCCGCTTCCGGTTAGCCGCCGATCCGGGTAGGTCGCGTCCGGGCGATGCGGATTGACCACCGCCAGGGCTGGAGGCAGGGCCTCTGGAACGCGGTGGTGGTCGGTCACGATGACGTCGAGTCCGCGGCGATTGGCATCCGCGATCTCGGCGTGGCTGGTCGTCCCGCAATCCACCGTCACGATCAGCGACGCGCCGCTGGACGTCGCCGCATCGATTGCCGCCCCCGACAGGCCGTGGCCCTCGTCGAGGCGGCTCGGAACATAGGGCACGACCTCGACGCCGAACTGGCGCAAGGCCAGTGTCAGGATCGTCAGCCCGGTCAGCCCATCCGCATCGAAATCCCCGAAGACCTGCACGCGCTCGCTCGCGTCCCGGGCACGTCGCAATCGTTCCACGAGGATGCCGGCGTCGGGCAGCAATGCCGGGTCGTGCAGACCATCAAGTGGCTCGCCGAACCAGGCGAGCAGGTCATCGCCGGTCCGGACCCCGCGATCGAGGAGGAGGCCTGCGAGTCGTGGTGAGATGCCAGCCCGTTCTGCTGCGACGGCAAGGCCCGAGGGAAGGGCGACGACCTCGGGGAACTTCCAGCGGAAGCGGGCCTCGACCATGGGGCTCAGGATGCCACGTGTCACTTCACCAGGGCTCACCAGCCTCCGGTGCCGGCAATCTCAGGATGCCGAGCGTCGGACCCGCGGCGCACGGGTAGCGGCCAGACGACCATGCCGGCGATCGTCCCAGAGCTGCCAATCGACGAGCAACGGACTCGCCACGAAGATCGACGAATACGTGCCCGAGATGATCCCGATCAGGAGCGCCAGCACGAAGTCGCTGATCGCCGATCCGCCGAACAGGAACAGGGCGAGCAGCGTCAGCACCACGGTCAGGCTGGTCATGATCGAACGGCCGAACGTCTGCAGGATCGAGTGGTTGACGATCGCCTCGAACGGCTCGCCGGCGTGGCGCGCCTTGTTCTCCCGGACCCGGTCGAACACGACGATCGTGTCGTGCACGCTGAAGCCGATCACGGTGAGCATCGCGGTCACGAACAGCGCGTCGATCTCGACCTTGAAGAACGTGCCGAGGATGGCGAACGTGCCGACGACCACGATGACGTCGTGCACCAGCGCGACGAGCGCGGTTACTCCGAACTTCACGTCATGGAAGCGGAAGGTGATCCACAGCAGGATCCCGAGCGACCCGACGAGGATCAGGATCACGGCTTGCGTGATCAGGTCCGAGCTGACGACCGCGCCGATCGTGGTCAGGCTGCGCTGCTCGGCGATCGGGCCGAGCTGTTTCTGCAGCGCCGCCGCGACCTCGCCGAGCTTGCCCTGGCTTGGGATCTGGGTATTGCCGATCGCGCCGGCCGACGGCGAGGCCGAGGCCCCCGGCGATGCGCCCGGCGATGCCGAGACCCCCGGGGAACCCGATGGTGCGACCGAAGCAGACGCGGACGGTGCCACGGATGCGGAGGCCGACGGGGCGGCGCTCGCCGCCGCGCTTCCGCTCGCGCCGGGGCTTCCCGACGGCGCCGCGGAACCTCCGCTCGGGGCGAGCGTGGCGACCGGCGTTGCCGCAGGGGTGTTGTCCTGGAGGCCCACGATCTGCACGGTCTTGATCTCGATGAAGCCCGAGCCGGTCCGGAGCACGGCCGCTTCCAGGCCCTGGCTGGCGAAGACCGCCTTGACCTGTTCGGGCGTCACCGCCGGGTCCTCGAACCGGATCTCCCAGCGCGTCCCACCGGTGTAGTCGATGGTGAACTGCAGGCCGGCGTCGGTGGTCGGCGTCAGGAGGATGAAGAAGAGCCCCGGGATGGTGATGATCAGTGAGAAGAGATAGAACCAGCGACGCTTGCCAATGACGTCAAACACGCGCGCGCGCCTCGCGCCGGCTGGACGGTCGCGCCCCCAGCGCGACGAACTCGTCCTCTCGAAGCCCGTAGCGTGACGGCGTTCGGGCCCATCGCTGGCGAACGACGACGCGCAGGATCGTCCGGGTCACGACGATCGCGCTGAACATCGAGACGAGGACACCGATGATCAGGACGAGCGCGAATCCGCGGATCACCGACGAACCGAAGAGGTACAGGATCGTCGCGGTGATGAGGCTGGACACATTGGAATCCAGGATCGAGTTCCAGGCCCGGTTGAAGCCGGCTTCGACCGCGGATGGCAGCGACTTGCCGAGACGCAGCTCCTCCTTCATGCGCTCGAAGATCAGGATGTTGGCGTCCACCGCCATGCCCACCGAGAGCACGAAGCCTGCCACGCCGGCCAGGGTCAGGGTGACCGGGACGAGGCGGAAGATCGCGTACATCACGAGCGTGTAATAGATGAGGGCGAAGCTCGCCACGAGGCCGGTCAGCCGGTAGTAGGCAATCATGAAGGTGATCACCAGCCCGATCCCGATCAGGCCGGCGAGGAGGCTCTGGGCGAGGAACTGGCTCCCGAGCGTGGCGCTGATCTGCTCGCTCGACAACTCCTGGATCGGGAACGGCAACGAGCCGAACTTCAGGACCGTGACAAGGTCCGTGGCCTCCTTTGCGGCGAATCCCGAGAGCCCTCCGCCGGTGATCTGGACCTGCCCGTTGGGGATGGAGTTCTGGATGACCGGGGCCGAGATCACGGACGAGTCGAGCGTGATCGCAAAGTAGTCGCCGACGTGCTGGGCCGTGTAATCCGCGAACAGCTTCGCCCCGTCGCCCTTCAGCACGAAGTCGACGGCCGGGCGGCCATTCTGGTCCTGGCCGACGGTCGCCGACTGGACCTGGTCGCCGCTGAACAGCGGTGGGTTCGTCTTGAGATCGAGGACCTGGCCGGCCTGGGCCGTAGTCTTGCCGAGCGGCACGAAGTCAAGGCGCCCGGTCTGGCCGACCAGCTTGCGAACCGAATCCGGGTCGGTGACGCCCGGCAGCTCGACGACCACGCGATCGCTGCCCTGGGTCACCACGACCGGCTCCGAGACGCCTGTCTGGTTGACCCGACGCTCGACGATGTCCTTGATGATCGCCATGTCGCCGGGTCCCGGTGCCTTGCCGTCGACCGGCTTGGCCTGGTACTCGACGCGGAGTCCGCCTTCGAGGTCGAGCCCGAGCTTGGTGACGAGCGGCCGCCAGCCACTCGCGGTGGAGGCGTCGGGGATGGCCAGCCCGGGGAGGAAATCGATGAAGAGGGCGAGCACGCCGATGAGCAGGATGAGGACCGGACCGGCTTTACGCATCGAGGCGGGATGTTACACGGTACGTCCGGCAGCCGCCCCAAGCGGGGCCGAGCGAGCGTGCTCAGGCTTCGAGGGTCGCCTTGATCCTTGTCGCGAGCGCCAGGCCGATCCCGGGGACTGCGGCAATCTGCGCCACCGGCGCGTCGCGCACCCGCTTGATCGAGCCGAACACCTTCAGCAGCTCCCGCTTGCGCTTCGGACCGACACCCGGCAGGTCGTCGAACGCGGAGCGCACGCTCCGCTTTGCTCGCAAGCTACGGTGGTAGGTGATCGCGAATCGGTGCGCCTCGTCCCGCAGTCGCTGCACGAGGTAGAGGGCGGGCGAGGTCGCCGGCAGGACGATCGGGTCCACGCGGCCGGGCAGGAACAGCTCTTCGCGCTCCTTGGCCAGGCCGGCGAGCGGAAGATCGTGCAGGCCCAACTCGTCGAGCACCTCCTTGGCCGCGCTGACCTGGCCCTTGCCGCCGTCCACGATCACGAGGTCGGGCATCGCCCAGCGGCGCTCTTCCTCACTCCCCTCTTCGCCCGTTCGGACGGAGCGGAAGCGGCGGCGAAGGACTTCCTGGTGACTGGCGAAGTCGTTCGGCCCGCTGACGGTCTTGATCCTGAATCGGCGGTACTCGCCTGATCGTGGCTTCCCGTCCTCGAAGACGACCATGCTCCCGACCGATTCGCTGCCCTGGAAGTTGCTGATGTCGTAGCACTCGATGCGGAGCGGCGGCCCGGGAAGCTCCAGGGCGTCGGCAAGCTCTTCGAGCGCGGCCAGCGTCTTGCCCTGGTCGGCCAGCCAGCGGGCCTGCTCGCGGGCGAGCGTCTCGCCCGCGTTGCGCGTCGCCAGGGCGAGCAGCTCGCGCTTCTCACCGCGTTGCGGGACCCGGAGGTGGACCGGACCGCCACGACGCTCGGCCAGGAAGGACTCCAGCACGGCCAGATCGGATGTCACCGACGGCACGTAGACCTCGCGCGGGATCGAGCCCGCTTGCGCGTAGTACTGCTCGAGGAAGCTGGTCAGCACCTCGTCGTCGGTCGCCTCCCGCGCCGCATCGAGGAGGAAGACGTCGCGGCCGATCAACTTGCCGTCGCGGATCACGAAGAGCTGCATGGCGGCCTGGTTGTCCTGGCGAGCCAGGCCCACCAGGTCCAGCTCGGTCCGCGCGAAGGCGGCCATCTTCTGGCTTTCCATCGTCCGCTCGATCGCCCGGATCTTGTCGCGCAGGGTCGCCGCCCGCTCGTATTCCGTTCGTTCGGCGGCGCTGGCCATCTCCCGCTGCAGGGCCGTGACCAGGGTCTCCTGGCGCCCCTCGAGGAACAGCTCAACCTGTTCGATGTCGGCCCGATAGGCGTCCTTCGAGATGGCCTGGATGCACGGTCCCTGGCAGCGCTTGATGTGGTACAGCAGGCACGGCCGCTGAAGGGCACGCTCGCCGTCCTTGATCTCGATGGTGCACGTCCGGAACGGGAAGAGCCGCCGCACCAGGTTCATCGATTCGTCGACGCTCGACGCCGAGGCGTACGGCCCGAAGTAGCGGCTCCCGTCGTTGACCAGCTTGCGTGTCCGCTCAATCCGCGGAAAGTCGGCGGCGAGCGTGACCTTGATGTACGGATAGCTCTTGTCGTCCTTGAGTCGCACGTTGAACCGCGGCCGGAACCGCTTGATCAGGTTGGCTTCGAGGAGGAGCGCCTCCGAAACTGAGTCGGTCTGGGTGACCTCGACGTCCACGACCCGATCGATGACGCTCCGGATCCGGTGGATCTCGCCAACTGGCGTGGCCTTCTGCCAGTACGACCGGACGCGGCTGCGCAGGCTCTGCGCCTTGCCGACATAGACCACCTCGCCACGGGCGTCCTTCATGAGATACACGCCCGGCTTGTCGGGCAGCCTGGCGAGCGCGGATGCCAGTTCTGGGGTCACACCACGATCGTACGGCGAAATCGCAATCGCCCGGTGAGCGCGGGTGGCGACACTGCGGCCATGGATCTGCACCCCGCCGTCGTGGAACGGCTGGCTCGCCTCGCACCCGACCAGCGGGCGGCCGCTACCGCGCGATCCGGTCCCGCGCTGTGCATTGCCCCGGCTGGTTCCGGCAAGACGACGACGCTGGTAGCCCGCGCTGCCTGGCTCATCGCCACCGGGACGCCACCGGACGCGATTCGCGCGATCACCTTCAACAAGCGGGCGGCTGTCGAGATGACGGAGCGCCTCGACGCGGCCGTCGCGCCGCTCGGCGTGGAGGCAGGAGCCGTTCGCGTCCGCACCTTCCACGCGCTCGGCCGGGAGATCCTGCGCGACGCCGGGGTCACGGTCGAGCCGAGGGCCGATCGGCCCGCCCTGTTGCGCGACCTCGAGCCCTCGGCCGGCGAGCCGGCCCTCCTCCGACTCGACACGCTGATCTCGCGGCTCAAGGTCGAGCTTGGCGTGACAGCGGCTGACGTTGCGGCCGATCTGGACGCCGGCCCGATCGCGCGGGCCTTCGTCGCTTACGAGGCCGCCGTCGCCGCCAGCGGCGGCCTCGACTTCGACGACCTGATCCTCCGCTCGATCGAACGTCTCGAGGCGGATGCCGGGCTCCTGTCGCGCTGGCGCGAGCGTTGTCGTGAGCTGCTCGTCGACGAGGTCCAGGACGTGGATCGAGCGCAACTTCGGCTGGCATTGTTGCTTGCCGCTCCCGCCAACCGGATCTTCCTCGTGGGCGACGACGACCAGTCGATCTATGGATGGCGCCTCGCAGACGTGCGCCGAATCCTCGGCCTGGCGGAACAGCTGCCGGGCCTGCGCAGGGTCGATCTCGAGGTCAACTACCGTTGCCCGCGCCAGGTGGTCGAGCGTGCCGTCCGGCTGGTGGAACACAACGGGGAGCGATTCGCCAAGCGAATCCGCGCGGGCCCGGCGGCATCCGGCACGCTGGTCCTGGCCCCAGACGCATCAGACGAGACAATCCGGCTCGAGCGGGCCGTCCGGACCTGGCCGGCCGACGACTCGACCCGGGCCATCCTCGCCCGCACCAACCGCGAGCTGCTCCCCGGCGCGGTTGTCGCCCTCCAGCTGGGGATTCCGTTCCGCGCACCGCGCCTCGAGCTGCTCGTGGATTCTCCGCTGCTCGACGAGCTCCTGGTCGGCGCCCGGGCGATGGCCGGGTCCGCCGAACCCCTGCTCGTGACACTCGGCCGGCTCCGAACGACGACGCCGGATGGCTCCCCTGAGCGCGAGCTCGCGACGGCACTGTTGGGCTGGGCCGTCGGCCATCGGGATCTCGCGTCGTTGGTCGGGGCCATCCAGGATGCCCGGGATCGCCTGGCCGAGCTGCGCCGGGACGATGCGGCCCTGACCCTGGCCACCGCGCACGCGACCAAGGGCCTCGAATTCGACCACGTCGTGGTGGTGGGGATGGAAGCTGGACGGTTCCCGAGCGGCCGAACGGTCAGCGAGGCCGAGGACCCGGTCCGCGCACACGAGGAGGAACGGCGCCTGGCGTACGTCGCCTGGACGCGCGCTCGGCGCACCCTGACCCTCCTCTACGATCCAGCGGCGCCCTCGCCGTTCCTGCTCGAGGCATTCGGCACCGACGAGCTGGGGCTCAGCCCCGGTTCCGGTGGGCCTCGCGATTGAGCTCGCGAAGGAGCCGGTCGATCGCGTCGAGGAACGGCTCGGTCAGCTCGGCCGGCAGGACGTCCCGAATCGAATCCTTGACGCCGAATGCCGCCCGGGAGCGATTGGCGGTAGCCCGCAGCGCGCCGGGTTCGTCGTCCCGCAGCCGATCCGGCACGGGGTCGAAATAGGCGACCCAGCGGGTCGAACCCCGAGCGCGCGCCTCGGCCAGCAGCCGATCGGCATGCCGTGCCGCGAGCAGCGCGGCCTCGTCGATGAGCGGTCGTTCGTGCCGGGCGGCAAGCTTCGCGGCTGTCCGCCGAGCCTGGCCGTCAGTCATCGGCCGGCATCGTCCCCATGGTGTCACCGGCGTCGTTGCCGGGTTCCGTCGGCGCCAGCAGCAGCAGTGGAAGTCGCTTGCGCTCCGAGCCATTGACCAGGATCCGGAACGAGTAGTCGCCCGGTGCCGGGAAGCTCAGGTTCCACAGGTCGATCGAGAACGTCAGTACGGCATCGCGGCCATCGCGCTGGCTGCGCGCCGACAGGCTCCCGGTCGCGCCCGCGACCTCGCCGCCATCGGGATCGAGCAGGACGAACCGGATCTCGTGTTCACGGTCGGTTTCCGGCGCGGTGACCTGCAGTCCGATCACGAGGGCCAGGTGCGGGTGACGGAGTGGGAACCGAAGCCCACCAATCCTGGCGACGCCGCCGCCGAGGACGTGGAACTTCTGGCCGGGCACCGTCTCGGCGGCATCGGCCAGGAAGGCGAAATCGATGTCCGGCATGGCGGGATGGTACGCGGCGCCGGACGGCTCAGCCAGCCCTCGCCGCGCTCGCTCGCTTCCGCGATGTCATGGCGACGGGCGCCTGCGACCGGCCGTTGCCATTGCCGTTGCTCGATCTCCCGCGACCCGCCTCTTCCGCGAATGTCACGTCGGACAGCGGCACCAGCGGCTCGCCACGCAGGACCCGGGCCAGGTACTCGGCCGTCGCGGATCCCCGCGTCCGCGCGACCTGCTCTGGCGTCCCCTCCGCGATGATCTGACCGCCGCGATCCCCACCCTCGGGTCCGAGGTCGACGATCCAGTCCGCCGTCTTGATGACGTCGAGGTTGTGCTCGATGACCATGACCGTGTTGCCCGCATCGACGAGCCGGTGGAGGACCTGCAGCAGCTTCTCGACGTCGGCGAAGTGGAGCCCGGTGGTCGGCTCGTCCAGGACGTAGAAGGTCCGGCCGGTCGCTCGCCGCGACAATTCGGTCGAGAGCTTCACCCGCTGGGCCTCACCGCCCGACTGGGTCGTCGCGGGCTGGCCGAGGTGGACATACCCGAGCCCCACGTCGTTGAGCGTCTGGAGCTTGGCCCGGATCTTCGGGACGGCCGCGAAGAAGTCGAGCGCC
>JAXDKX010000187.1:0-3231 GCA_034666905.1 Chloroflexota bacterium
AGCCATCGCCATGAATGCAATCGGGCGGGAAACGAAACGGGTCATGGCATCCTCATTGTGGGCTTCACGCGCCAGGGGTCAGGTCGAGTTGAGCCTGCAGCCGTTCGCCGTCCGGGGCCGTTCCGACGATGACGAATGTCGCCGTGGTGGCGGGGACCGTCAACGTCGCGACGACGTGGCCGGGCTCGAGCGTCCGGACCGACAAGGCGCGCGATGGAGCCCCGGCAGTCGAAACGGAGACCGCGATGCCCGTAGCGGGCAGCTCGCTGCCGCTCGCGTCGAAGAACGTCACGTGAACATCGTTCTGCCCTGGCCTGTCGGGGTCGAGGTAGACCTGCACGCTCCTGCCGGCGGACAGGTGCACGGTGTAGATCGTCGGAATGCCCGGAACGCGGTTCACCTCCACCGGCTGGCGGGTCGACTGGATGGACAGCTGCAGCGGGACTTCCACCGACGCCGTGCCCCGGGCCACGAGGGCGGTGACCGTCCACGACCCGTCGAGCGACAGGTTGCTGCCGGTGGCGCTGAAGACGCCCGCCCCGGCGGGCGCGAGATCCAGGCGTGAGCCCCCGACGTCCGATCGGGCCGGGAGCGAGAAGCGCAGCGTGACGCCGTCAGCCGCAACCGGCGCGCCGGTGTCGTAGTCGGTAACGGTTGCCCGGAACGTGTTGAAGCCGGTCAGTCCGGGCGAGACCTCCAGGGCGAGTCGGACCGATGTCCCGAAGTCGCTGCCGCTGACAACGAGCGGGGCCGGGGTCGGGCTCGGGGCCGGACTCGCACTGGCGGCCGCGACAGACGATGGCGGAGCGATGTTGACGAGCGTCGCGGAGAGCAGCAGCACGGTGCCGCCGACCAGGATCTCGGTCGTGCCGACGCGCCGGAGTCCGGTCAGCACGCGGCTCGCAGCCGGGACGTTGCGGAAGTGGTTGACCGCGCCGAGCAAGGCCAGCACCCCGAGCAGGCCGGACTTGGCGATGACCAGGTGCCCGAAGTCGCTCGACAGGAGCCCGTCGATCGAGCCGACTTCGCCGATCGCCCGGAGGATCCCGGTCACGGCGACCGTCGCGATCCCGACCGTCGCGAGCCACGAGAATCGCTTCGCCGTGCGGCCGGTCAGTGCGGTCGCCGGCTGTCGGCGGACGGTGAGCAGCAGTCCCACGAGCCCTCCGAGCCACAGCCCGACCGCGACGACGTGGAGCGACTGGATCACGATATCGATCGTCGGATTGCGACCCGCGGCCGCGTGGCTCGAAAGGACGTCCGCGATCAGCGCACCGGCGGCCGCCGCTGCGACGACCGCCGTTGCCGGGCGGTGCCATCCGCCCTGTCGGGCCGCGACGGCAACTGCAAGTCCGGCGATCAGCAGGGGAACGCCGCGCTCCACGATCGCCGGTCCGAACGACGTCGCGAAGGCATCGGGGAGATCGACGCCGGCCTCGGCGAGCTGATCGGTCAGCACGGCTGCCGTGCCCACGACGGCAACGATCCAGGCGCCGGGCAGGAGGCGCCGCAGGACGAGCGCCGGGGGGCGAGCAATGGCGACCCCGAAGAAGCCGGCACCGAGCAGCGCGAGCAGTCCCAGGTACATGAGCCAGCGGCCGCCGATCGCGGCGACCGAGGCTCCCGACGAGCTCGCTTCAACGGCACCCGGGTTCGATGGTCCGCCCGCGGCGGGCGGGGCCGTCCCGACCCCGAATGCAAACGAACCTGTCGCCCGGTGCCCATCGATTGCGGAGACGGTGCGCCAGGAAACCGTGTACACCCCGCCCGTCAGTGGCTTCAGTGGTACCTCGAGGGTCAGTGGGTCGGCGCTCGTCGCAGCAGTGGGCCCGGCCGTGACCGATCCGCCGCTCGCATCGAGCACATTGATCGACGAGAGTTTGGCGTCCGGCCGCTCGCCGAACGTGATGGTGACCTTGACGGGAGGCGTCGAGAGGCTCGCCCCGGCGCTCGGGCTCGAGGCCTGCGGCAGGGCATGGGCAGTGGCCGGGCCGGCAAGGGCGAGCAACGCGGTCAGCACGAGGCCGGCCGCGCCGAGGCCCCGGCCCGCCCGGGACGACGTCATGGCGTGTCAGGTCGCTCGGCCACGACGGACGACGAGCAGGAGAGCGGCGCCACCGAGGATCACACCCAACGCTCCAACGACGATCCCGGCAAGGAGAGCGCTGGAGGCGCTTTCGCGCGCCTCGGAGGCCGTTGCCTGCGCCGCGGCCACCGCGTCCGTGAGCGCGGAATCCGGGCTGGGCGCCGGCGCGGCCGCAGAGGGGGCCGGCGACGGGTTGGCGGACAGGCGGGCATTGATCCGATCGAGGCTGGTCGTGATCTCGGTCAGTGACGGCAGCTTGTTGGGGAACTCGACGTCGGTTGCCTCCACCGCGGAATCGAACGTCGAGTCACTCGAGGTGGCCGTCTCGTCGACGGCCTGACCGTGAATCAAACCGGTGAGGTGGAAGGTGTAGTCGCCCGGCGCCGTGGGCGTCAGCGGCGCTTCATAGTCGCCCGCGATTCCGAGCCCGGTGTCCTCGTCGAACTTGTTGAGGAGCGCCAGGTCCGGCGATTGCTGGCCTCCGAAGCTGACCACGACCGTGAGATCTCCGTCGGCGAGGTCGGTCACGGGTTTGCCCTGCTTGTCCTTGACGACGACCTGGACCGAATTGACCTGGCCGACATAGGTCGGTTCCACGGACCAACCGAGGGCCACGCTGTAGATCCCGACGTCCTTCAGGACATGGGCCTGTGCTGTTGCGGCGACGGCAATGGTGAGCATCCCTGCCGTCGCCGCGGCGAGGCAAAGACGGCGAAGCCAAATGAACGACACGATGAGCCTCCAGACAAACGAGCACGCCAACGCGATCTGGACCGGATGGCGCGGATGGGGGGCGTCGGCTCGGCTGTTGCGATCGCGAACGATCCAATCGGGCCGACCTCCGAGCCCTAGCCTGCGCTCGACTGCGGCGGAGCTCGTCCCGGGAACTGGTGGACCACGATCGACGCGTGTCGGCGTTCGACCCAGGCGGCCTCGCGCCGCTCGACAGCCCGTCGCGCCCCCTGCCAGCGCGCACGCGCGCCGGCGATCCGGGCGATCAGGACGTCGCGGCGCCAGCGGAACAGGGCACCGATGAATCCGACCGCGAGCGCAACTGCGGCGATCACAAGGATGGCGTTTGGATACTCGGCAGACCCGAGAACGTGGAGGCCGGGCGCTGCTTCGCCCAGGCGCAGGTGTTCGAG
>JAXDKX010000188.1:0-8444 GCA_034666905.1 Chloroflexota bacterium
GCGCATGGCCGGCCGCCCGGGACCTGCAGGTCGATTTGGGAGCGCATCGATGGTGATGGTCGAAGACAAGGTATCGACGTACTCGCCGCCGCCCCGGACGCTGAGCCTCGGTCGTCGCGAGACACTGTGGGGCCTCGCGTTCCTGTCGCCGTGGCTGGTCGGCCTCGTGGTGTTCACCGCGTTGCCCATCCTTGCCTCGTTGGGGCTCTCCCTCACGAACTTCAACATCCTCCATCCCGAGGACCTCCGGTTCGTCGGGCTGGACAACTACTCCCGGATGTTCAGCGAACTGCTCGGCAATGGCGCCGTCGGACAGTCGCTGGGCGTCACGGCCCGGTTCGCGCTGATGTCCGTTCCGCTGGGGATCTGCCTGGCGCTCGGCCTGGCATTGCTCCTGAACCAGAAGCTCCTGGCCGGGCGACCCGTGTTCCGGACGCTGTTCTTCATGCCCGTGATGATCCCGCTCGTCGCGAGCACGATCGTGTGGCAGGGATTCCTCAACGGCAGCACGGGCTGGCTGGCACAGATCCTGCACGCCGTCGGGCTTCCCGCGCCAGATTGGTTCTTCGACCCGGCCTGGGCGCTGCCCGGCCTCGTCCTCATCGGGATCTGGGGCATCGGGAACATGATGCTCATTTTCCTTGCCGGCCTGCAGGGCGTGCCAACGGAGCTCTACGAGGCCGTCAAGGTGGACGGCGGCGGAGCCTGGGCCAGGTTCCGCAACGTCACGCTGCCGATGATCTCGCCAGTCCTCTTCTACAACATCCTGATCAGCATCATCGGCGTGTCGCAGTACTTCACGCAGGCGTACGTCCTCGATCCGACGGGGAACGGGAGGCCCGGCGGCTCGACGTTCTTCTTCAACCTCAACCTGTACAAGGAAGGCTGGACCTACAACAACATGGGGTACGCGTCGGCGCTGGCCTGGGTGATGTTGCTCATCGTGGTGGTCGCGGCGCTCGTGCTGTTCCGTACCTCGGCGCGCTGGGTCTTCTACGCCGGAGGCGACCGGTGACCGGCAACGTGGTGCCGGTTCCGCTCACCGGGAGTGGCCGCCGGCGAACGATGCGAAGGGGGCCGCTGCGGCTCGGCATCTCGAAGCTCGGCGTGACCCTGTTCACCGCATCGCTGGCGATGATCTTCCTGCTGCCGCTTGGCTACATGATCCTGACGTCGGTGAAGGACAACTCCCAGATCACCGCGCTGAACGCGCCGTTGTGGCCGGCGTCGCCGCAGACCTATACCGCGGCCGACGGCGAGGTCTACCAGCTCTACGAAGTGCCACTGCCGGCTGGCGTCCAGAACCTTGCGCTCGAGAAGCCCGGGCGGCTGAAGAGCACGTTCATCGACCCGGCGACCGGGCAGGAGGTCGCGTGGCAGGGCAACTGGCGCGGCCTGAGTCCGGTCTGGTCCTCGATCTCGCCGAAGTTCGACAACTTCACCACCGCCCTGGACATCCTCAACTTCCCGATGCTGTTGCGGAACACGCTCGTGGTCGCGATTCTCGGAACGATCGGGGCGGTCACCTCGGCCGTGCTCGTCGCCTACGGCTTCGCCCGGTTCAGGATTCCGGGCAGGAACGGCCTCTTCCTGGTGATGATCATGACGATCATGCTGCCGTTCCAGGTCCTCCTGATCCCGCAGTACATCGGCTTCCGGGCAGTCGGCTGGACGGGCACCTGGTTGCCCCTGATCGTGCCGCAGTTCTTCGCCAACGCCTACAACGTCTTCCTGCTGCGGCAATACTTCCTGACGCTGCCGCGAGAGCTGGACCAGGCCGCCCAGGTCGATGGTGCCAGCCCGCTCCGCATCCTCTGGTCGGTGATCATTCCCCAGGCATGGCCCGCGATCATCGCGGTGTGCCTGTTCCACTTCTTCTTCGCGTGGAACGACTTCTTCGCGCCACTGGTCTACCTGTCCGGGCATCCCGAGCTGGCCACGATGACCGTCGGCCTGCAGGCCTTCAGCGCCACGTATGCCGCGTCCGGGACCGGCTATCTCACCCAGGCCGGAGCGCTCCTGGCGATCATCGTGCCCGTGGTGATCTTCTTCTTTGCCCAACGGGTGTTCATGCGCGGCGTGGTCATCTCCGGCGTCGAGAAGTAGGTGACGATGATCGTGCGAGGGGGGCCCGATCCGGGTCGCCCGGGGCAGCCCCGCCGACGGCTCGCGCGCGTTGCCTCCATCGCGGTCGCCACCCTGCTCGCGGCATGTGGCAGCTCCACGCCGACAGGCACGCCGGCGGCCTCGAGTCCCCCGGCTGCCTCCGACTCCGCTGCGTCGGGGTCGGCATCGTCCGGGCGCCCATGGATGGATGCCACCAAGCCGATTGACGATCGCGTGGCAGTACTGCTGGGCCAGATGACGCTGGACGAGAAGATCGGCCAGATGACCCAGGTCGAGAAGGGCTCGATCGATGCCCCGAAAGCCGGCGCCTTCTCAGTCGGCTCGATCCTCAGCGGGGGTGGCGGAGCCCCGGATCCCAACACGGCACAGGCCTGGTACGACATGGTCGATGCGTATCAGCAGGCTGCACTCGGGACTCGCCTCGGTATCCCGATCCTCTACGGCGTGGACGCCGTGCACGGGCACAATAACGTCGAAGGCGCGACGATCTTCCCGCACAACGTCGGCCTTGGCGCCACGAACGATCCATCCCTCGTCCAGCAGGTCTGCGGCGCTACGGCGATCGAGATGAACGCCACCGGGATCCGCTGGGATTTCGGTCCCGTGCTCGCGGTCCCCCAGGACATTCGCTGGGGCAGGACCTACGAGGGATACGGTGAGCACACCGACCTCGTTTCCACGCTCGGCACGGGCTGCGTCAAGGGATTGCAGGGTTCCGGCCTTGGCGCGGCCGGCACCGCGGCGGCGACGGCAAAACACTTCATCGGCGATGGCGGGACGGCCTTCGGCAGCTCGGTCGCGAACGGGCCGAGCGGGCCCTACCTGCTCGACCAGGGCGTCGATCAGATGGATGAGCCGACCCTGCTGAAGCTCTTCCTGCCGCCGTACCAGGCAGCCATCGACAGCGGCGTCCGAATCGTCATGGTGTCGTACTCGGGCACGGCCGCCGGCAAGGTCCACGGCGACCACCACCTGATCACCGACATCCTCAAGGGACAGCTGGCATTCACCGGGTTCGTCGTCTCCGACTGGGGTGGAGTCGACCAGGTGGTGCCGGGCGATTACCCGGCATCGCTCGCACAGGCGATCAACGCCGGCATCGACCTGGTCATGGTCCCGACGGACTACGTTCGATTCATCACGTCCCTGAAGTCACTGGTCGAGGCCGGGACGATCGAGCAGGCGCGGATCGACGATGCCGTCGCCCGGATTCTCCGGGTGAAGTTCGAGATGGGCCTCTTCGAGGCGCCCATGCCCGCGGCGGGCAGGGGATCCGAGGTGGGGTCGGAGGCGGACCGGGCGATCGCACGGACCGCCGTCGCCGAATCGGCCGTCCTGCTCAAGACCGGTCCCAACGTCCTGCCCATCCCGGCATCGGGCTCGACGGTGCTGCTCGCCGGCCAGGCCGCCGACGACATCGGCATCCAGTCGGGAGGCTGGACGATCAGCTGGCAGGGTTCTGCGGGACAGGTCACGCCGGGAACGACGCTCGCGGCCGCCCTCTCGGCCAGGCTCGGCGCGGGCCTCACCTATGAGCGCAACGCGGGCTTCCCGGCCGGCACGAAGGCCGATATCGGGGTCCTCGTCGTCGCCGAGCGGCCCTATGCCGAAGGCGTCGGCGACTCGTCAACGCTGGCGTTGCCGGACGAGGACGTCGCGCTCCTCACGAAGATGCGGCCGCTCGTTGGCAAGCTCGTGGTCGTGGTGATGTCGGGCCGGCCGATGGTCCTGGGCGACCTGGCATCCGCGGACGCGATCGTCGAGGCCTGGCTCCCCGGAACGGAGGCGACCGGCCTCGCGGACGTCCTCCTCGGCGACAGGCCATTCGTCGGGACGACACCCTATACGTGGCCGGCAACACCAGGCGATGCCCCCAGGCCCGGCAAGTCCGCCTGCGATGGGGCCGTCTATCCCGTCGGCTACGGCCTGGACGCGAGCGGCAAGCTCCTGGGCCCGCCCGCCTGTTGATCCCTGGAGTTCGGTCGACTCATCGCCCCGCGTTCTCCAGTCCGGCCGGATCCGTCGCCTCCTCGGCGGATCCGGCCTGGACGCCCGGGTGCGCCCGAGCCCTCGGGCTCCTGTGCGAAACTTCGGACCGTGAACGCCTCGGGCACGTGCGGACTTCGAGCGCCCTTCGTCGGGGTCTGGCGGTGAACGCCGAATCAACGGGCCGTGACCGCTATGAAGCGGTGATCGGGATCGAGGTGCACAGCCAGCTCAAGACGGCCTCGAAGATGTTCTGCGGCTGCTCGACGGACTACGACGGCGCGCCCCCAAATACGCGGACGTGCCCGGTCTGCCTCGGCCTCCCCGGCGCCCTGCCCACGATCAACGCGCGGGCCGTCGAGCACGTCCTCGCGACCGGCGCCGCGATCGAGGCGACGGCGCCGTCCGCGACGCGATGGGACCGCAAGAACTACTTCTACCCCGACCTCCCGAAGGGCTACCAGATCAGCCAGTACGAGCTGCCACTGGCGTCACGCGGCCGCCTCACGTTCGACACGTCGAACGGGCCGTTCACGGTCGCGATCACCCGGGCCCACCTGGAGGAGGACACAGCGAAGCTCGTGCACGGCGTCGATCCGGAGGGCCGGAAGGTCAGCCTGGTCGACTTCAACCGTTCGGGCGCGCCGCTCATGGAGATCGTGACCGAGCCCGAGATCCGGACCGCCGAGCAGGCTCGTCGATATGCGGAGGAGCTCCAGCTCCTGCTGCGCTCGATCGGTGCCTCGGACGCCGAGATGGAGCGCGGCCAGCTCCGGGTCGAGGCCAACGTCTCGCTGCGCGTGCGCGGGACGGAACCGTTCGGGACCCGCGTCGAGGTCAAGAACATGAACTCGTTCCGGGCCGTCGAACGGGCGATCGAGTTCGAGATCGAGCGCCAGGCGGTCGCGCTCGATGCCGGCGAGGCGATCGTCCAGGAGACCCGTGGCTGGTCGGAGGAACGTGGCGAGACCTATCGGATGCGGGTCAAGGAATCGTCCGACGACTACCGCTACTTCCCGGAGCCGGACCTGCCGCCGCTCCACCTCGATCCGGCCAGGCTCGACGCGATTCGTGACAGCCTTCCGGAGCTCCCGGCCGCTCGTCGCGCACGGTATCGCGAGAGCCTCTCGTTGAGCCCGTACGACGCGGCCGTCCTGGTTGCCGATCCCGATGCCGCCCGGTTGTTCGAGGCGACGCTCGCCGCCGACCCGGACCTCGAGGCCAAACCGGTGGCGAACTGGGTCGCCGGCGAATACCTTCGCCTGCGCAACGCGGCGACGGAGCCTGTCTCCGTCGTCCCGTCCGAGCTGGCGGCGCTCGTTCGCGCGGTGATCGACGGATCGATCACCCGCGGCCAGGGACGCGAGGTCCTGGCGACGCACGCGTCATCTGGAGGCTCGGCCGGCTCGATCATCGTCGAACGCGGGTTTCGCCAGATCTCGGATCCCCGCACGCTCGGCGCGGCGGTCGATCGCGTCCTCGCCGACAACCCGGCCGCCATCGCCGACTACCGGGCAGGCAAGGCCCAGGCCGTCGGGTTCCTCGTGGGCCAGGTCATGAAGGCAACCGGGGGCCAGGCGAATGCGGCACTCGCCCAGGCAGCAGTCCGTGAGCGGCTCGCCGCCGTCGACGGCGAGGGGAGCTGATCCCGTGAGCCCAGTGAATATCGTCCTGTGGGTCGCGGGGGTGATCCTGATCGCGGTCGGCTACGTTCGAGCCCGGGCGCCGTGGTCGCGCTACCGGATGCTCAAGGCGCAGGACGAGAACGTCGCCCGGTACGAGGCCTGGCGCGGCGGGATCCGCGATGACGGGCGGACCGGAGCATCGGTTGCGATGGCCATGCTGCGCCGGCAGGCGCAGACCGCCGGGCTCATGGCGATCGTCGGGTTCGTGCTCGTCTTCCTCGGCTTCTTCATTCGCTGATCGCGGATCCCCTCGTCGTCGGCGGGAACCGCGCGATCCGCCGCCATTCGATGGCGGTGCACCGGTCCATGACGACGCTGACGCCACCCTCGTGGGCGAGCCGCGCGGCCTCCCAGTTCACGACCCCGAGCTGGAGCCACAGGCAGCGCGCACCGGCCGCCACCGCCTCCCGGGCGTGGGGGACGCACAGCTCCGAGCGACGAAAGACGTCGACCAGGTCGAACGGGCCGGTGGCCTGCACCGCCGCGTCGATGGACCCGAAGGCCGGGATCCCCAGGACCTCCTGCTCGTTCGGGTTGATCGGCACGCAGTCGAACCCCTGCTCCAGCAGGTAGCGGAACACACCGAACGACGGTCGCTCCGGATTGGACGAGGCACCGACGACGGCCACCCGATGGCTTGCCCGCAACACGCCCGCGATCCCGTCGTCGTCGAGCAGCGGAACCGGCGATCGGCCTTCCTGGAGGTCGAGAAAGGCGACGGTCCGGGCGCGATCGGCCGCCCGCTCGTCGGCGCTCACACCCGGACCCGCAGGGCCTCGAGGCCCCTGAGGATGAAGCGTGGCTTCCAGGCCGGCTCCTCGAGCAGCGCGAGTCGTGGCAGGCGCCGGAGCATTCGTTCGAACAGGATGTCGAACTCGAGCTTGGCCAGCGGTGCGCCGAGGCAGTAGTGGATCCCGGCGCCGAAGGAGAGGTACGGGTTGGGCGACCGGTCGAGCACGATCCCGTCGGGCTCGGTGAAGACGGCCGGGTCCCGGTTGGCGGCGGCGAACTGGAGCGCGAGCTCCTGGCCGCGCGGGATGGTCACGCCATGGAGCACGATCTCCTCGAGGACCCAGCGCTCGAACATCGGGGCCGGCGTGTCGAACCGGAGCAGCTCCTCGACCGCCGTCGGGACGAGCGCGGGCTCGGCGCGGAGGCGGGCCAGCGCCTCGGGATGGCGGAACAGGGCCCACCACGAGTTGGCCGCCCCGTTGACCGAGGCCTCATGTCCGGCGTTCAGCAGGAGCACGGCTGTGCCGATGAGCTCGTCCTCCGTCAGGCGATCGCCGCCGGTCTCGACGACGCCCGCCAGCTCGCTGATCAGGTCGGCACCGGGCGTCCTGCGACGCCGGCGGGAGAGATCGCGGAGATAGGCCTCGAACGCCTCGCTCGCGTCGGTCGCACGCCGCTGCGCTTCGGCCGTCGGGTTCAGCTCGAACATGAGGGTCATGTCGGCCGACCAGGGCCGGAGCAGGTGTCGATCGGATTCCGGAATGCCGAGGAGCTCGGCGATCACGGTGACCGGCACGAGCTCGAGCAGGTCGGCGATCAAGTCCAGCTCGCCCAACGCGAGAGCGCCGTCGATCACGCCGTCGACGATCGCCTCGATCCGTGGTCGGAGCGACTCGACGGTGCGAGGCGTGAACGCCCTGGTCACGAGTCGTCGGAGTCGAGTGTGGTCGGGCGGCTCCATGTCGATCATCTGGACGGCGAGGAGGTCCCAGAAGGCGGCCTGGTCGCCCGGCGGCGGCATCCGGCCCCATGCCTCGTGGCTGGCGACGTGGAGGTAGGACCGACCGAGCCGCCGGTCGCGCAGAAGGGCGTTGACGTCGGCGTGGCGCGAGACGAGCCATTGGCTGGTCCGCTCGTCGTAGATCAGTGGCGCGTCCTCGCGCAGTCGGGCGAGGGCCGGATACGGGTCTGCCACGAACCCGGGATCCCAGGGGTCGTAGCCGAAGTCAGCCGGCGTCGGGGGGTGCGACTCGATGGCCCGACCACCGGCGGGCACCCGCATGGACGACATCGGGCGATGCTAGGCGAACTGCGCGACGGCGTCGACGACGAGGTCGAGGAAGGGCTCGCGTTCCAGGTCGACGCTCACCTCGGCATTGGCCGGGCGCCCCGAGATGCCTTGCTCGTCGCCGACGGTGCGGCCGCGGGTCAAACCGTCGCCGGTCTCGACGTCGATGCGCATCGAACGGCGGGTGATCAGCCAGGGCGCAACCAGGACGCCGACGGCGACCGCATCGTGGATCGGCGGCCCGTCCCACCCGTATCGATCGCGATGGTGGATGGCGAAGAAGCGCATGAGGTCGGCGAAGACGCGCCCGGTCCTCGTCCCGAGCCCGTCCAGCCTCGCGATGTCGGCCGGCAGCACCAGGGCCTGGTGGGTGACGTCGAGACCGGCCATCAGCAGCGGGATGCCGGCACCGAAGACGATGGCCGCGGCCTCGGGATCCTGCCAGATGTTGAATTCGGCAGACGCCGTGGTGTTGCCCACGCCCAGGGATCCGCCCATCAGCGAGATCGCGCCGATCCTGGCCTGGAGCGACGGGAACGCTCGGAGGAACAGCGCGATGTTCGTGAGCGGCCCCGTCGGGACCAGCGTCACCGGCAGCGCCGAGGCGCGGACGAGCGAGGCCGTCA
>JAXDKX010000189.1:0-5830 GCA_034666905.1 Chloroflexota bacterium
GGGAACGCCGGAGGGGAAGGGGCCGTTCAACGATTTCGGCGTCCCGCGGACGCCGACCGACCGCGAGGCCCTCGCCAAGGGCCCGCTGCGCAATGAGCGCAATGGCGAATTGGTGGTCGAGCGGATCTCGGATGGCCGTCCGATCGGCTCGATCAGCTGGCATCTCGCCCGCTACGGTCCCAATGAGGAATCCGGCGCCTGGAACATCGGGATCGCCCTCATCCCCGAGGCGCGTGGCCAGGGCCACGGGACCGAAGCCCAGCGGCTCGCCGCGGAGTACTTGTTTGCCTCCACCGCCGTCAACCGCGTGGAGGCCTCGACCGACGTCGAGAACCTCGTCGAGCAGCGGTCGCTCGAGAAGGCAGGCTTCCTGCGCGAAGGCGTCGCCCGAGGCTCGCAATTCCGGGCCGGCGCCTATCACGACCTCGTGAACTACGCTCGCCTCCGCGGCGAGTAATCGCGGTGGACGATCGTGACGGACCCCTTGTCCGCCCGGCGACGCCATCCGAACGGTCGAATATCGTGGGAATGCACGCCGCCAACCGCCAGGCCTGGGACGAGGCGGCGGAACGGTACGAAGGGTGGCTGGCCGAAGCCATCGCACTCATCCGAAGTGGCGGGACGAACCTCTTCGGGGCCGAGGTCGAGCTGATCGGCGACCTGCACGGGCGCTGCCGGCGGGCGATCCATCTCCAGTGCGCCGGCGGCCGCGACACGCTCTCGCTCTGGAACCTCGGAGCCGAGGAGGTCGTCGGCGTCGACTTCAGCGGGCGCATGCTCGAGCTGGCCGCCCGACTGACCGAGGCGGCCGGCGCGCCGGCGAGATGGATCCAGGCCGACGTGCTGGAGACGCCGCACGAGCTCGACGGGACGGGTGACCTTGTCTACACGGGACGAGGGTCGCTGATCTGGTTGCACGACCTGGAAGCGTGGGCCGCGGTCATAGTGCGGCTCTTGTCCCCTGCCGGTCGATTCGTGCTGTTCGAGGGCCACCCGGCCGAATGGCTGTTCGATGCCGATGCGGACGGCCACTGGATCGCCACCGACTACGACTACTTCGGCGGCGCCGAGGCGTCCAGGGGCTGGGCGCCGGAATAAATCGATCGCCAGTAGATCGACGATGCCGAACAGAGCAGGAAATTAGCCCGCGCCTGGACGCTCCGCGAAATCAAAAAGGCGCTGCTCGGAGCCGGCATGCAGCTCGAGCGGGTCACCGAGCATCCGATCGACTGGTGGGGCGGACACCGCGACGTTCGCCCCGAGGAGCGGGGCCGTATCCCGTTGTCGTTCTCCGTCCTCGGCAGACGAGCGCCTCAGGCCGGCGGCTGATCCACTGACAGCCAGCGGCGGTCGAGGGCGACATGGATGACCGTCGATCGGTCGGCGGCCAGGGCGGCCCGCAACGCCGGCTCGAACTCAGCGTCGCGATCGACCTTGACGCCGCGCGCCCCGCAGGCCCTCGCGATAGCGGCAAAGTCGACCGGGCCGAGGTCGGTCGCGGTCCCGACGCCCGTTCCTCGGCGCTCCTGCCACATCCGGATCGTCCCATAGCGCTCGTTGTCGAAGGCCACGACAACGACGCGAGCCCCGACCCGGACCGACGTCTCAAGCTCTGCCATGGTCATTCCCAGGCCACCGTCCCCGACGAGGGCCACGACCGCACGGTCGCGGTGGACAAGCGCTGCCGTGATGGCCGCGGGGAGGCCGTAGCCCATCGCTCCGGACGTCGACCCGAGAAACGTTCCGGGCCGACGGAAGCGGAAGCCGCGGCCCAGCCAGCCGGCGAAGTTGCCGGCGTCCGTGGTCAGGATGGCGTCGTCCGGCAGGACTCGGCGGAGGGTGGTGACCGTCCGCCCGGGATGGACACCCGGCCCATCCCATGGGTCGGCATCGACGACGCTGGCCGCTTCCCACGCTGCACGGTCCGTCGCGTTGCTGGCCTGCCGGGCGGCAACAAGGGCGGCGTCGAGGACAGCTCGCCCAACCAGTCGCTCGTTGGCCGAGCGCAGGAACGCCTTCGCATCCGCCGCCACCGCGATCTCGGGAGCGGATAGTCCCGCGGGCCGCCCCGGTTCGAGGTCGACGTGCGCCCAGCGCAGGCCGTCGCGCGGCACGGTGTAGCCGTACGTGGTCGCCTCGTTCAGACGGGAACCGATGACCAGGACGGCGTCGGCCGCATCAAGGCGCTCGCGGACGCTCGAGGCGGCCCCGAGCCCCGCCATGCCGAGGTAGAGCGGGTGGTCGTTGGAGATGACGTCGGCTCGCCGCCATGCAGCGATCACCGGAACCTGGAGCAACTCGGCGAAACGGGTCAGCTCGGTCGAGGTGCGGGCGCGAAGCACGCCGGCGCCGGCGAGGATGAGCGGGCGCTGCGCCGAAGCCAGCAGCTCGATGATCGAGCGGATCTGATCGTCGGTAGGCCTCGGCGTGGAAGCGCGACTGGCTTCGACACGGGACTCGTCGGGCATGGACTCATCGAGGAGGTCCTCCGGGAGCGACAGGAGCACGGGCCCAGGCCGACCGCCAAGGGCCTGGCGGATTGCCTCCGACACGACCGCGGGAACATCGCCGGTCGAATGCGGCTCGGCTGCCCACTTGGCGAGGCCACCAAGGGTCGCGACCTGGTCGATCTCCTGGAATGCCTCTCGGCCCAGGAAGGCCCGCTCGACCTGCCCGACGGCCACGAACAGCGGCGTCGAGTTCTGGCGAGCCGTATGAATCCCGATGGCGAGATTTGAGCCACCTACGGCCCGCGTCCCGATGCAGAGCGCTGGCCGGCCGGTAAGTTGGCCATGCGCCTCGGCCATGAAGGAGGCGGGACCTTCGTGGCGCGTCGCGATCACCCGGATGCCCGCGCCTTCGAGGGCATCGAGCAAGCCAAGGAAGGACTCGCCCGGAACCGTGAACGCATACCGCACGCCCGCCGTGCGGAGTGCATCGGCGATGAAGCGGCCCACGGTTCGAGGGCCGGCCGGGGGCTCGACCGCCGCCTCGGGGGCTTCGGGCTCGGCCGACGTGTCGACGACGGAGTCGGCTTCGGGCTCGGCGGCCGCATCGGGGGGTTCGGGCTCTGCCGATGTTTCGATGTCGGAGTCGGCTTCGGGCTCGGTCGTGATCGTCGCTGCCACGGTGGTCGTGGCCGCCGCTTCATCGTGCTGTGATTCGGCGTCGAGCTCGCTCATGGCGGCTGCGCTCCTTCAGGTGGGTGATCCCGGGTCGGGAAGGATCAGCGGTAGTTCTCGAATTGGAGTGGCACCGTCTCGTCGAGATCCCGGAGGCGAACGATGACTCGCTGCAGGTCATCACGGCTCTTGCCGGATACGCGCACGGCATCCCCCTGGATCTGCGACTTCACCTTCGGGAACTCGTCCCGAATGAGCTTGGTAATACGCTTTGCGACTTCGTCGGACAGGCCCCGGCGGAGGCCGATTCGCTGGCGAACCTTGTTTCCACCGGCTTCCTCGACCTTGCCCCAGTCGAAGATCTTCAGCGAAAGGCTGCGCCGGATGGCCTTCGATTCGATCAGGTCCTTGATCGCATTCGCTCGATGCTCGTCATCCGTCAGCAGGGTCAATTCGGTCTTCGCCTGGGTGAGGTCAACGGTCACGCCCTTGAAGTCGAAGCGCGTGCCAACCTCGCGCCGAACCTGGTCGAGCGCATTTCGAAGCTCCTGCTCGTCGAAGTCGCTGACCACATCGAATGACTGGTCTCCGGCCATCGATCCTCCTCTTCTAGCGGGTTCCGCCCGGGGCTCGCTGCGTCCACTGGCGGTAGCGGGCGATCCGACCGTCGGATCCGATCTCCGCGGTCAGGAAGCCGGCAACCCTGACCAGGTCGCCGCCGCCACGTGGCGCGAATGCCAACTGCCAGGCGGCCAGCACGGTCGTCCCCGAGACCCAATGACGCTCCACGGAGAACTCGACGTCCCGCCGAGCCCCCGCGGCTTCCAGCATGTAGCTCCGCAAGGCGTTGTGGCCGACGAGCGGCGCGCCAAACGGATCCTCATGGTACTCGGCATCGGGGGCGAAGAGGTCGACCCAGGCATCGCCATCGAAGGTCGCGAGGGCATGCCCGAACCTCCCCAGGAGGTCACCTGCAGCGGCGTAATCCATCAGCGCGGCTGTCCAAGCCGTTCGAGCAGCAGCTCCCCGATCCGGTAGCTGCGGCCGCCGCCCATGACGAGGACGACGTCGCCCGGCTGGACTTCCTTGGCCAGCCGATCGGCCGTTGCCTCGACGGAGCCCGGCGCCAGGACGGCGATGTCGGTGCGGCGCGCGGCCGTTGCCTTCGCGAGTCCCGCGGCAGACGCGATCGTCGTGTCCGGGTCGCGACCGGCCCAGATGTCAGCGATCGCGACGGCGTCGGCGCCTCCCAGGGCGTCTGCCAGTTCGCCGAGCATTGCCGCCGTCCGGTGGAAGGTGAGCGGCTCGAGGACGGCCCAGACGCGCCGGCCGGGCTCGCGCTGACGAACCGCCCTCAGCGTTTCGCGGATGGCCGTCGGGTGATGGCCGTAGTCGTCGTACACGACCACGCCGGCCGCCTCACCCTTCCGCTCGAGGCGTCGGCCCACGCCGGCGAACGATGCGAGGGCCGGGCCGATCGCGCCCGGGCGGACGCCCAGGACGCTCGCGGCCCCGGCGGCTGCCAGGGCGTTGCTCGCGTTGTGCCGACCCGCGGTGATGAGCCGGGTCGCGAGGGGTCCGGCCAGCAGGTCCAGGCCGTGGATCTCCACGGTTGTCGAAGCCGGGTCGCTGGTGCTCACCCGCCCCAACAGGACCGATGCGGGCCCGGTGGCCGTCGCGAATCGCTCGGCGATCGCCCGGGCATAGCCACCGAGCCGCTGCGGCGCCTGGTCGACGAGGGCATAGGCCAGGATCGAGCCCGGCCAGTCGGCGAGGCGGGCGACGACGGCCTCCACGGCTGGTTCCGCGACGTTGGCCACGAGGGTAGCGCCGGACGGCGCCCGGCGCAGCCACGCCTCGAATGCCCGCCCGACGGCCGCCGCGTCGGCGAAGACATCCGGATGGTCCCATTCCGCGCTCGTCAGGATCGCGATGTCAGGGCGATACGCATCGAAATTGCCGGCATATTCGTCCGCTTCCACGACGAACGCCGCTCCCCTCCCGCAACGGGCCGTGGCCGGGAGTCCTCCGGTCAGCGCCGCTGGCAACAGCGCTCCAACAAAGGCCGAGGGGTCGAGCCCGGCTTCGACGAGAACGTGCACCAGCCAGCCGGCCGTCGTGCTCTTGCCGTGCGTCCCGGCGACCGCGACCAGCGTGCGACCGATCGCGGCGTCGGCGACGACCTGCTGCCACGGCTCGACGGGGATCCTGCTCGATCGCGCCGCGGCCAGCTCGGGCTGATCCGGATCGACGGCCGTGAGCGCCTTGGTAACCGCCAGCCGTTCGGGTCGGGGCTCGGTTGTCACGTGGAGTACGGCGTGCTCCTTCGCGATCGGGATGCCGAACGCTTCGAGTGCCGGCGTATAGGGGGACGGTGCGCCGGGATCGCACGCCGTCACCTCGGCGCCGGACTTCGCCGCCAGCAGCGCCGCCGCACTCGCCCCGGCGCCGGCGGCCCCCACAACGTGGATTCGCTCACCGGGACGGATGGGGCGGGCATCCCGGGCGCCGGCCAGGCCTGCGCCGATCCGGCCGGCGGAGCTGGTCACTCGCCGGTCACGGCCGGTTGCATCCGCTCGAGGACGAACTCGAGGGCCGCCTCTGCGCTCGATCGCTTGTTCTCGGCCCGCGACCCGGACCAGACGAAGCGCCGGATCTCGGTACCCTCCGCGTGAGCGACCGCGATGTAGGTCAGCCCGACCGGCTTC
>JAXDKX010000190.1:0-4452 GCA_034666905.1 Chloroflexota bacterium
TCAGAAGTAGTTGACGCTGATGCCGCCGTCGACGACGAGCGACGCGCCGTTTGTCCAGCGCGACACGTCCGAGGCGAGATAGAGCGCCATGTTGACGATTTCCTCGGGCTTGCCGAAGCGGCCCGTCGGGTTGCGCGCGAGTCGCAGCTGCTTGGCCGCCTCATCCTTGAGCAGCCAGTCCATCAGCAGCGGTGTCTCGACCGGCCCCGGGCAGATCGCGTTGCTGCGGATGCCGTGCGGCCCGAACTGGACGGCCAGGCTCCGGGTCAATGACAGGACCGCGCCTTTCGACGCGGTGTAGGCGTCCTGCGGGACGCTGCAGCCGAGGATGGCCACGAAGCTCGAGATGTTGATGATCGAGCCACCGCCAGCAGCCAGCATGGCCGGAACAGCGTACTTGCAGCCCAGGAAGACGCCCCGGACGTTGACCGCCATCACGGCATCCCAGGTCGCGACGTCAGTGTCGGTCACCGAATGATCTGCCTCCGGCATCACGCCGGCGTTGTTGTACAGGCAGTCCAGCCGGCCGTACGTGGCGACCGCGTGGTCCACCATGCCCTTGGCATCGGCCTCGCTCGAGACGTCCGTCCGGACGAACGTCGCCTCTCCGCCGGCGTCCTCGACGAGGCCAACGGTCTCGGTGCCGGCGGCCTCGCTGTACTCGGCGACGACGACCTTGGCGCCCTGCGCCGCGAACAGCTGTGCCGCGACACGGCCCATCCCGCTCCCCGCGCCGGTGATGATCGTGACCTTGCCCTCGAGCCGCATGGCACTCCTCTCCACGTTCGCGTCCGCGTCAGAGTAGCGCCCGGCCGGGGCGTCCGCCGGGCTTGCGGCGCGCAGTTTAGGATGCGCAGGATGTCGACCGAAACCGACCTCATCGAGGCCGTCAAGGCCGGTGACGCGGACCGGGTAGCCGGGCTGGTCGCTGCCGAACCGGCGCTGTCGAGCGCGCGCGACGTCGATGGCATCTCGGCACTGATGCTCTCCCGTTATCGGTCCGATCGAGCCGTTACCGACGCCCTGCTGGCCGGTGACCCGGAGCTGGATGTCTACGAGGCGGCCACGCTCGGCTACGTCGACCGTCTCCGCGAGCGCCTCTCCGAGGCGCCGTCACGGGCGACGGACCGCTCGAGTGACGGATTCACGGCACTGCATTTCGCGGCCTTCTTCGGAAAGGCAGAGACGGCGCGGATCCTGCTGGAAGCCGGTGCGAGCGTTGACGCGGTCGCAGAGAACCGGATCCATGTCCAGCCGCTCCACAGCGCCGCGGCCAATCGGCACGTCGAGGTGTGCCGCTTGTTGCTGGCTGCGGGCGCGGACGTCGACGCCCGCCAGGACGGGGGCTTCACCGCGCTCCACGCCGCCGCACAGAATGGCGACCCGGAGCTGACCGAGCTGTTGCTCTCGGCCGGGGCCGATCCCGGCGCCACCGACGACGAAGACCGGACCGCAGCCGAGATGGCCGAGGCGGCCGGGCATCACGACCTCGCCTCCCGCCTGGACGACGTGGAGCGGGAGCGGATCAGCGGCTGATGGGCGTCATGGGCCGACGCGCCCGGCGACCTCGTCGGTCCGTGACTCGTGGATCCGTTGGACCGCATACGTCTGGACCGGGCGGCTGAAGCCCTTGAGGGCACGGTCGCCGGCGGGGTCGGCATCGATCGCCTCTCCGGCGGCGGCGAACGTGCGCTGGGTCACGAGGATCTCTCCCGGACCCGCCTCGCTGCTGAGCCGCGAGGCCAGGATGATCGCATTGCCGATGGCCCCGTAGTCGTACCGCCCCTCGAACCCGATTCGCCCCAACGTCGCATAGCCAGTCGCGATCCCGATGCCGATCTCGAGCACGTAGCCGCGCTTTCGCCAATCGGTCGACAGGTCGGCAAACCGGGCCCGCATGGCGACGGCCAGCCCGGCGGCGCGCGCGGCGTGGTCGGGCTGCAGCAGCGGATCGTTGAAGAAGGTCATGAAGCCGTCCCCGGCGAAATGCTCGAGGGTCCCCTCGTGCTCCACGATCAGCTGGCCCATCGCGGCGTGGTAGGCGCGCAGGAACCCGAGCACCTCCTCGGGCTCGGCGGTCTCCGAGAACGACGTGAAGTTGCGCAGGTCGCAGAACATCGCGGTGATCTCGCGACGGTGGCCGGCAAGCATCGCCTCGCCGTCAGGGCTCGACACCAGCGCCGCCACCTGCGGTGACAGGAAGCGCGACAACTGGGAACGCTGGCGCTCGATCGTCGCGAGCAGGCCGGCATTGTGGATGCCAATCGCGGCGTGTTCCGCGAATCCTGTGGCGACGCCGATCGCGTGCTCGTCGAACCGCCGGACCTCGTTGCGGGTCAACACCAGCACGCCAACGAGGTCGTCATTGCGCCGGATCGGGACTCCGAGCAGGCTCCGATAGCCACCAACCTCGAGGCCGGCCGTTGCGCCGTATTCCGGATCGGCAAGGACGTCCTCGATCTGGGCCGGCTCGGCGGTGAGGGCAACGCGTCCCACCAGCGTGTCGCGTCCGGCTGGAATTGGATGCGCCCGCTCGTACGCATCGAGCTCCGGCGACCCACCGGCTGAGGCGGCAACGTGGAACGAGCCGCCGTTCTCGACGTAGGCGACGCCGTAGTCGGCCTGGCAGAGGCGGACCGCCGCCGCCGCCACGGCCTCGAGCACGACCCCGAGGTCGAAGGCGGAGCCGCTCATGATCCGCAGGACCTCGTTGACGGCCGATTGTTGGGCACGCGTCTCGAGCTCGAGGTCACGCAGCCGTTTCTGTGCCAGCGACGCTTCGATCCGGGCGCGGAGGATCTCGGGGTCGACCGTCTTGGGCAGGTAGTCCGTGGCACCCATCTGGATGCACCGAACGACGCTGGCAAGCTCGTCCACACCCGAGATGATGATCACGGGCAGATCGCGAAGGACGTCGTCGGCCTTGAGCGCTGCCAGCGTCTCGTAGCCATCCATCTCGGGCATGACGATGTCGAGCAGGATGACGTCCACGGGCGCGGTGTCGGGATTGCGCAGGAGGGCCAGCGCCTCGCGGCCGTCGCCCGCCTCAATCGCTTCGTGCCCGATCGTCGTGAGCAGGCGGACGAGGAGTTGCCGGTTGAACCGCGTGTCGTCCACCACGAGGACCCGGCCGCCACTCACGCGCTCACCCCGGTCGCCGTGGAACCTGCCCGCCGGAGCGTCGCCGAGAGCGCGGCGCTCAGGGCCTCGGGCCGGATGGGCTTGGAGATGTAGTCGTCCATTCCGGCCGCGAGGCACGCCTCGCGGTCGCCTTCCATGGCGTTGGCGGTCATCGCCACGATCCGCGGTCCGGCTGGGCCGGGCCAGCGTCGGCGGATCCGGCGGGTCGCCTCGAGGCCATCGAGCTCGGGCATCTGGACGTCCATCAGCACGATGTCGTACACGGAGCCCTCGATGGCGCCGATCGTCTCGAGGCCATTGCTGGCGACGTCCGCCCGGTAGCCCATGCGCTCCAGGAGCCGCAGCGCGAGCTTCTGGTTCACCGGGTTGTCCTCGGCCAGGAGGATCCGGAGCGGGTGGCGGGCCCCGAGGTCGTGGTCGATCCCCGTGCCCACCGAGCGAACCGGAACCGACGTCGCCTGCCCGGCGAGCACGGTTGCCAGGGTGTCGTGCAGCGACGAAGGCTTCACCGGCTTGACCAGGAACGCTGCGATCGCGTCGCTGGTCCGCTCATGGACGCCGAGCGAGGACAGGATCACAACCGGCGTGCTCGCACCGGCCGCCGTCGCCTTGATCGCCGTGGCCAGGGTCAGACCGTCGAGCTCGGGCATATGCAGGTCCAGGATGGCAAGGTCGAACTGTCGTCCGCCCACGACCCATTCGAGGGCCTCGTGCGGCGACTCGGTCGCCTGGGCGGTCATGCCCCAGCGTTCGAGCATCTTGACGAGGATTCGGCGGTTCGTGGCGTTGTCGTCGACGACCAGGAGGTGTCGTCCCGCGAGGTCCACCCCGACGAGGGGTACCGGCGCGTCGATCGCGTCGGCCACCGGCGCCTGGAACGTGAGCCGCATGCGGGTGCCCTCGCCGGCCACCCCGGCACTCTCGGCCACGAGCGAGCCATCCATCAGTTCGGCCAGGCGACGACTGATGGCAAGTCCCAGGCCCGTGCCGCCGTAGCGACGGGAGATCGAGGCGTCGGCCTGGCTGAACGAGTGGAAGAGACGATCCATCCGGTCCGCGGGGATGCCGATCCCGGTGTCGCGGACCTCGACGGTGAACGACCACCGGACGGCGTGCGTGCCGTCCGGGAGCGGCTCGCCGCCGACCATGAGCTCGACCTCACCTCGTTCCGTGAACTTCACCGCATTGGACAACAGGTTGAGGACGATCTGGCGGAGGCGGCCCTCGTCGCCGACGATCATCCGCGGCAGGCCTTCCTCGATCGCATAGACGAGCTCGAGGTGCTTGGCCGCAGCGGACGGCGACAGGACG
>JAXDKX010000191.1:0-3662 GCA_034666905.1 Chloroflexota bacterium
GCGCCAGTCGAACAGCACGGGTGCCTGGAAGACCACGCCGTAATCGCGGTCGCGCCGGGCCCGATCCGCGGGCTTGCCGTTGACCGTCACCCGGCCTGCGGTCGGCGCGACGAGGTCGCCGATGACCCGCAGGAGGGTCGACTTGCCGCAGCCGGATGGACCAATGAGCGAGACGAATTCCCCGCGCCCGATGTCGAGGTCGATTCCCTTGAGCGCCGTCGTGACCCGGTCGTGGTCGGTGACGAAGGTCTTGTCGACGCCGCTGATCCGGACGACTGGCTCGGCGCCTTCGGTCCTCGGCGTGGTGGCCTCCATGGCGGTCAACCTTCCGCTGCGCCGGGCCGACCGCGCAGGACGACCAGCTCGGCGGCGCGGATGACGATGAAGAACGAGATCCCCAGCAGCGACGAGACCAGGATCGTGGCCCAGAGCTTCTCCGGTCCGGAAATGTACTGCTGGTTGAAGTTGATGATGGCCCGGCCGAGGCCGTCGGGAATGCCGCCGGGACCCTCGCCGATGATGGCCCCCACGATGGATGCGGTCGCCGCGATCTTCAAGGCCGTGAACAGGTACGGCAAGGATGCGGGAAGGCGAACCTTGCGGTAGATGGCCCAGCGTCCGGCCGCGTAAGAGCGCATCAGCTCGAGCGCCCGCGGGTCCGGCGCCCGGAGCCCGCGGATCATGGCGATCGTGACCGGGAAGAAGGTCAGGTAGGTCGCGATGACCACGACCGACGCCACGTTCGGACCGAACGCGTAGACGATCATCGGGGCCAGTGCCACGATCGGGATCGTCTGGCTGGCAACGACATAGGGCACGAACGCCCGCTCCAGCAACCTGGAATGCACGAACACCGTGGCCAGGACCAGCCCGAGCATTGCGCCGACGAGGAACCCGATGGCCGCCTCGCGCCAGGTATAGAAGGCCGCCCCGACGAGGAACTGTCCGAGGGAGTCCGGCGAGTTGCGCTGCACCGGGGCCGCCAGCGCGCCCAGGATGCTGAACCAGTGCGGCAGGTTCAGGTCGTTCGCGAACGGGAATCGGAACGGCGGCCCGTAGTCGATCGCGAGGCTCGTTCCGAGCACGTTGCTGAATCGCCACGGCACGCCGCCGAGGACCTTGACCCCCTCCCAGATGACCAGGACCCCGATCCCGAAGCCGGCCAGCGTCCCGATTCGCCGCCTTCGCGAATGGCCCGCCTGGCGGGGGGCGGCCACGATCGCCGGCTCGGTCAGGGTCGACCGCGGGAGGAGGTCGATCGGGCCGGCGGTCGCCACGGCCTAGCCGGTCACGGCCTGATCGGCGATGTCCAGCGCGCGATCGATGACCTCGAAGCCCTCGGCCAGCTGGTCGTTGGTGATGCACAGGGGCGGGTTCGTGTGGATCGAGTTGTTGATGATCATCGTGTACAGCCCGTTGTCGCGGAAGAACTTGCCCATCGCCTTCATCTCGTCCGATGTGCCGTTGAACGGCGTCATCGGGGTCCACGGATCCTGACGGCGGACGAGGTCGAGGATCCCGAACAGCCCCAGGTTTCGTGTGGCCCCGACGCTCGGGTGCTTCGCAGCCAGCCGGCGATGGTGTTCGCGCATCACCGGATCGAGCCGGGCGGCATTCTCGATCAGGCCATCTTCCTCGTAGACGCCGATCGTGGCGAGCGAAGCGGCCAGGCTGACCGGGTGGCTGCTGTAGGTGAGACCGCCGAAGAACATCATCGATTCGAACTTCTGGGCGATCTCGTGGCGCATCGCCACGGCGCCGAGGGGCAGATAGGAGCTGGTCAGCCCCTTGGCCATCGTCATCAGGTCGGGTGTGACGCCCCAGTGGTCGACCGCGAACCAGCGGCCCGTCCGGCCGAAGCCGGCCATGACCTCGTCGGCGACCATCAGGATGTTGTTGCGGTCGCAGATGTCGCGGACCCCGGCGACGTAGCCGTCAGGCGGGATCAGGATCCCGTTGGTGCCGACGATCGTCTCGAGAAAGATCGCGGCGATGGTTTGGGCGCCCTCGTAGCGGATGACGTCCTCGAGGCCCTGCAGGCTCTCCCCGACCGGGCGTGGCTCCGCCTCTCCCCATCGATGGGTGTCGGGGTAGCGGACGACGCCGACGATGCCGGGCTCGTTGGCCCAGCGTCGAGGATCGCCGGTCAACGTCATCGCGCCGAGCGTCGCGCCGTGGTACGAGCGATATCGGGCCAGGATCTTGTGCCGGCCCGTCGCGTGCCGCGCGAGCTTGATCGCGTTCTCGACCGCCTCCGCTCCACCGAGCGTGAAGAAGACCTTGTCCATGTCGCCGGGCAGGATCTCGGCCAGCTTGGCCCCCAGCCGCGCACGCACCTCCGTGGCGAAGGCGGGCTGGACGTACTGGAGCTTGAGTGCCTGCGCGGTGATCGCGTCGATGACACGACGGTCGCCGTGCCCGATGTTGACCGACATGAGCTGGCTGTTGAAGTCGAGGATCCGCTTGCCTTCTGGCGTGTAGAGATAGACCCCTTCGGCTCGATCGATCGCGATCGGGTCGACAGCGCCCTGGACGGACCAGGAGAAGAAGGTGTGCTCGCGCGAAAGCGAGGCGATCTCCTCGCTCGTCATCGAGCCGGGAGCGGTCGTGATGCCCATGGATCACCTCGGGACGGGCGCGGCGCGGCCGCGAACCTCATTGAATGTCGGATGGACGGCACCCTCAGCCGCCGCTGGCCCGCCATTACAGCACACCGGGAACCGATCGTTGCGACGGCGCTACCCGGAGCGATCGACCGCATCGACGCAGCGCAGGATCGCGTGGGCGGAGGCCTCGATGTCCGCCTCGGTCGTCTGCCAACCGGAGACCGAGACGCGCATGGCAGCGCGCCCCGCCCACGTCGTTCCTCCCAGCCAGCAGGTCCCGTCGCGTTGCACAGCATCGATCACGGCCCGGGTCCGGGCGTCGCCGACCGAGCCGTCCGTGTCGTCGTCGGGCCCCTCGAATCGAACGAGGACCTGGTTGAGCACGACATCGTTGAGAATCGACGTTCGGCGGGCCACCGCCAGTCGTTCTGCCATGCGCCGGGCGTGCGCACAGTCGCGCTCGATGAGATCGATCAGGCCGGAGCGGCCCATCGAACGGAGCGCGGCCAGCACCGTGAAGCCACGGGCACGACGCGACGATTCCGGCACCCAGTTGTAGTTGTCGCGCTCGCCGCCGGCCGTCTCGACGTAGTACTCCGCGCCGAGGGTCATCGCCGCATGGTGGGCGGCTTTGTCGCGGACGAACGTCAATCCCGAGTCGTACGGCACGTTCAGCCATTTGTGGGCGTCGGTCGACCACGAATCCGCGGCCTCGTAGCCGCGCATCCGGTCCCGCATCGAGGGCACCGCGGCAGCCCAGATTCCGAAGGCACCATCGACGTGAATCCACGCTCCGTGCTCGTGGGCGATCGGAATCAGCTCGTGGAGCGGGTCGAACGCGCCGGTGTTCACGTTGCCCGCCTGCGCACACACGATCGTCGGCCCGTCGATCTCCTCGAGCACTTCGCGGAGGGCGTCCGGCCGCATCCGCGCCTGGTCATCCGAGGCGATGCGTCGAACCCGTTCGCCCTCGCGACCGAGGCCGAGCATCTCGAGGGAGGCGTAGATCGTGACGTGGCTGCCGACGTGGGTGACCACGGTGACGGGCGGGGCGCC
>JAXDKX010000192.1:0-18297 GCA_034666905.1 Chloroflexota bacterium
CCTCTGCGCGACCGCCGCGGGCGCTCCCTGCGCGCCGCCCGCACCGCCGAGGCCCCAACGCGCGAGGCGATGCCACCCGACAAGGCCCGGGCCGCCCACCTGCGAGTGTTCTGATCGCGCAGCACATCCTTGTGGGGGCTTGCGCGGCATCGCATGATGGCGCGGACCAACCGGTAGGGCACACCGAGAGGAGAGCACCGTGGAGATCCCCGCCTCAGCGCCAAAGCTCCGGCGCGAGCTCAATATCTGGGAGGCGGTCGGCATCTCCCTCGCCCTGATGGCGCCGAGCATGGCCGCGAACATCAACCCGCAGGGCACGGCCAGCCAGATCGGTCGAGCCGTACCGCTCGGCTTCCTGGTGGCGACGATCGGCGTTCTCCTCGTCGCCTACGGTTTCGTCCGGCTCTCGCAGCAGCTCCATCACGCTGGATCCGTCTACGGATTCGTCGGGGTGACGCTCGGCCCGCGGGCGGGTGTCTTCTCGGGGCTGGCCCTCCTGGGGACCTATACCTTCTACGCGATCGTGACCGCGATGGCAGCCGGTCGCTTCGGCGCCGACTTCCTTCGGGCGCTCGGCGTATTCGGGTCCGTCGACGCCGCTCCGCATCTCGCCGAATTCGTCGTTGCCTTCATCGCGCTCGGGCTCGCGTTCGTCGTCGCCCTGATCCCCATTCGGAATGGCACCAGGCTGCTGCTCATCGTCGAAGGGGCGACGGTCGCCCTGATCATCGTGACGACCCTCGTGATCCTCGTGAAGCTCATCAGCGGCAATACGCCCTCGGGCCAGACCTTCACCCTGGACGTCTTCTCCGTCCCGGCCGGGATCGACGTCTCGACCATCGCCCTGGGAGCCGTCTTCGGCTTCCTCTCGTTCGCCGGCTTCGAGGCTGCTGCGACGCTCGGCGAGGAGGCACGCAACCCGACACGCGACATCCCGCGCGCGATCCTCGGCGTCGCGATCTTCGGCGGGATCTATTTCGTGGTTGTGACCGCGGTCGAGGTGATGGGATTCGGCACGGGTGCCGACCAGATGACCGCCTTTGTTGCATCCGGTTCCCTGCTCGGGGACCTCGGTCGACAGTACATCGCGTCGTGGGTTGGGGACCTGATCTCGGTCGGAGCCGCGATCAGCGCGTTCGGCTGCTGCCTCGCCTGCCTCGTCGGCGCGTCGCGCCTCCTGTACGCCGTTTCGCGCGACAACACCGAGAGCCGCGGCTTTGCGTTCACGGCCAGGGTCTCTGAGCGCTACGGGACGCCATCGGGCGCCCTGACCGTCGTCACCGTCGTGGCCGCGATCATCGCCGTCGTGTGGGCCCTGGCCTTCAGCGCCTCGGCGTTCGACATCTTCGTCGGGACCGGCACCATCGGGACATTGATCATCCTCGTGGCCTACTTGATGCTCACCGTCGGCGCGATTAAGTTCCTGTTCTTCTCGGGCAGGGCGCGCGTCCCGATGTGGGAGATCGTCATCCCGGCCGCAGCGGTCATCGTCCTTGGCTACGTCGTCTTCCGAAACGTCTGGCCAATCCCGCCGAGCGACCAGCCCGCGTTCTGGTACTCCGCCGCGACCGTCGTCTGGCTGCTCATTGCCCTGGTCTTCGTCTACGCCATGCCGGGCCTGGCCGGGCGCGTCGGCGATCGACTCCGTGGCGATGAGGGGCTCGCCGCAGCGAAAAGCTGAGGTCGGGGATGCTGGAACATGTCCGGGTCGTCGACCTGACGCAGCCGCTGCACCCCGGGATCGTGATGTGGCCCGGGGCACCGGCGCCCACGGCCGACACGATCCTGACGGTCGCCCACGACGGCTTCTACAACCGGAAGGTCTCCTTCATGGAGCACAGCGGGACGCATTTCGACGCCCCCTGCCACATGGTCGAGGGCCAGGCCACCCTGGATCAGATCCCGGCAGACCGCCTCGTTCGACCCTTGGCGGTCATCGACGCCAGCGCGGCGATGGCTGGCAATCCTGATGCCACGCTCGGCCTCGACGAGGTGCGTGCCTTCGAGGCGGCCAATGGCCGGATCCCGGACGCGTCCGCGGTCTTCCTGCGCACCGGCTGGGAGGCCTTCAACACCGATCCGGCCCGCTTTGCGAACGTGCCCGGGCCGCTCCGCTTCCCGGGCTTCGGGCCCGATGCGGCGCGGTTCCTGGTGGAGGAGCGAGCGGCCGCGGGCCTCGGGATCGACACCCTCGGGATCGATCCGGGCGTCGCCACCGATTTTCCAGTCCACCGCCAGATCAGCCATCCCCGCGGCGTCTGGCACGTCGAGGGGTTGATGAACCTCGCCGGGCTGCCAGCGCTCGGGGCGTGGGTGGTTGTCGGCGTCCTCAACCTCGTCGACGGGTCAGGCAGCCCTGCCCGCGTCCTCGCCCTCGTTTCCTGAAGCCGTGAGCGAGGGGCTCACGTTCATCGCCACATGCGACCTCGTGGCCTTGACCCGGGGCCGCTCGATCCGGTCGACAGAATATCCGGAGCGACGGGCAACCGGGGTCGGCTGGGTGCCGGCTGACCTCGCGCTCACCACCTTTGGCGATATTGCCTCGCCGAACCCATTCGGATCCCTCGGCGACCTTCGGCTGCTTCCGGTCGATTCCGCTCGAATCACGCTCCCGGCGGGTGGCGGTCGACCCGCCACAGAGCTTGTGCTCGCCGACACCGTCGAGCCCGACGGGACGCCGTGGGCTTGCTGCCCACGGACCGCCCTCGTCGGCGCCGTGGCCGCGCTCGAGACGGCGGGCATCAGGATCGTCGCCTCGTTCGAACAGGAGTTTTCCCTGGCGGGTCTGGCCGGCGAGCCCGGTGCCGCCTCGCCCTTCAGCATCGAGGCCCACCGCCTGGCGGAGCCTTTCGGCTCGGAGCTCGTAAACCGCCTCGCCGACGCCGGCCTCGAGCCCGAGACGTGGCTGCCGGAATACGGGCAGGCCCAGTACGAGATCACGCTCAAGCCAACTGATCCGGTGACCGCGGCCGACCGCGCGATCCTCGTTCGAGCGCTCGTCCGCGACCTCGCGCTCGCCCACGGCCTGCGAGCATCGTTCGCGCCGCTCCGAAGCCCCGATGGGATCGGCAACGGCACCCACATCCACCTCAGCCTGTGGGATTCGAGCGGGCGGCCCATCACGATCGCTCCGGGTGGCTCGGAGCTGACCTCGATGGCCGGCAGCTTCGGGGCCGGCATCCTGGAGCACGCCCCGGCCCTGATCGCCTGGACGGCGCCGAGCGTCATCTCCTCCCTCAGGCTGGCTCCGCATCGATGGAGCGCCGCGGCCGCCTTCGTCGGACACCAGAACCGCGAGGCGATGCTGCGCCTCTGCCCGCTGATCACCCTGGCCGGCGCCGACCCGGGCGCCAGCGCGAACGTCGAGTATCGTGCGGCCGACGCGACGGCCAACCCGTGGCTCGCGCTTGCCGCGATCCTGCGGGCCGGGCTCGATGGGCTCGTCCGTCGCCTGCCGAGCCCGACGATCGTGGATCGCGAGCTCGAGGCGATCGATTCGTCCGAGCGCGAACGGCTCGGGATCGGGACATTGCCGCCGGACATGGAGAGCGCACACGCCGCGCTGGAGGCAGACGCAACGGCGGTCGCCTGGTTCGCCCCGGACCTCGTGGCGACCCACCTCGCGATCCGGCGGACGGAGCTTGCCATCCTCGCCGTCGCTTCCGCGGAGGAGCGCTGCCAGCGCTATGCCTCGGTCATCTGATCCTGCCGCTTCCGGGCGGGGGGCCGCTCTGCTCCGCGATCTCGGCGTCGTGAATGGCCCCGATCCCGACGTGAACGAGCTCCTCGAGCGGGTCGAGCTCGTAGACCACCACACGCACTCGATCGTCGGAGGACCGGTCGCGGCAGCGGACTACGAGTTCATGCTGAGCGAATCGGATCGGTCCAGTGCCGCGGCGGCGGCCGGCCTCGACACCCAGATCGGATTCGCGGCGCGGCGATGGATCGGACCGCTCCTCGGATTGAGGCCGAACGACCCCGAGGATCGATTCCTGGGGGCTCGACTGGCACTTACCAACGAGAAGGCAGCAGCCAGGCTGCTGCCGGCGGCCGGGCTCGAGCGTCTCATCGTGGATACCGGGTTCCGAGGCGACGAGATCCTCTCCGCAGCGGGGCTCGGGGTGCTCGCGAAGGTTCCCGTGAGCACGGTCGTACGTCTCGAGGCCATCGCGGAGCGACTGGCGCTGGAGGGCGTGCCGGCCGCCGGATTCGGGTCAGCCGTCCGCGACGCCGTAGAGGCCGAGCTCGCCGCCGGGGCCGTTGGGCTCAAGTCGATCATTGCCTACCGCGCCGGCCTCGACGTCGACCCCGCGCGCCCCCGCGGCGCGGAGGTGGTGGACAGCGCCGACCGGTGGCTCAGGGAGGTCGCACGCGACGGGCGCGCCCGCCTGGTCGATCCCGTCCTGCTCCGCCTCCTCCTGTGGACTGCGGTCGACACCGGGCGTCCGTTGCAGGTGCACACGGGATTTGGCGACCCGGACCTCGATCTCGACCGCGCGGACCCGCTGCTCCTCACGGAATTCCTGCGCCAAACGGATGGAGCCTGCCCCGTGCTGCTGCTTCATTGCTACCCATTTCACCGGAATGCGGGCTACCTCGCGCAGATGTTCGCGCACGTGTACGTCGACGTCGGTCTGGCGATCAACTACGTCGGTGCTCAGGCGCCGGTCGTCCTCGCCGAGTCGCTCGAGCTGGCGCCCTTCCGGAAGGTGCTGTTCTCCTCGGATGCCTGGGGCCTGCCTGACCTGCACCTGCTCGGCAGCTGGCTCTTCCGCCGGGCCATGGCCCGGGCCATTGGAGGCTGGGTGGCCGGCGGCGACTGGTCGCGTCACGACGCCCTGCACGTGATCGAGCTCATCGCGTTCGAGAACGCCCGACGGGTGTACGGCCTGCCCGCCCGGGGTTCAGCCAGACGGTCGGGTCGGGACTACCGCTCCCGGTCGTCGGCTGCACCGGCGGGGACGTTTTCCACGGCAGTCGACGAGTAGACGAGCTCGCCATCGAGGGACTCCTCGAAACGCAGCGGCATGCCCGGCGCAGACCGAGCGAACCAGAACGTGCGAACGCTGCTGCCGTCCCGGTTCAGGTAGCGGAGGCAGTCGAACCGGCCGGCGGGGATCTGGATCGTTTCCTCGGTCACCTCCGTGGTGGCTGCCGGAAACGAGGCGTGGCCCTGAAAGTCCAGCCACGTGGATCGCTGCCGCGCAGGCTCGGCGAGACGAGAGCCGTCCAGGGCTTCGTCCCATGTTTCCCGCTCGGCGCCGTCGGCATCGGCCGAGACGAACCGCGTGACGTGGATGAACGGCTCCCGGCCTGCCTCGATGACGAGTGACCGAATCGACCGGCCGGGCTGGCAGCCAGCGCGGATCTCGTCGGCGCTGAATGGCGTCGGCAGATGATCCGGACGGAGCCGATGCCGATCGGTGCTCATTCGTCGTGAGTGTCGCAGTGTCCGGCACGTGGTGCTTGCGGGCACGGCCTGTAACGGAGGCAGAGGGACTGCGTCATCCAGTAAGAGTCGCGCCGTGAACGTGGGTCTTCCAGCTTCGTGAGTCAGAACGCCTCCCACGAGCGGCACGAACCAAGGAGGCGCACATGTTCCCGTTTACCCGTTCGAACCTCCCCGGCGAGGCAGATCCTGGACCTCAGCCCGACCGGTTTCCTGTGAAGGGCGCCGCGAGGCGACGCGCCCTTGCGCTGGGAATGACGATGGCCCTTGGGGTCAGCGTCCTCGCTCCCACCGCGGCCGTCTTTGCGGCCAGCCCCACCAACGACAATTTCAGCGCCGCGCTGTCGATCACATCGCTCCCATTCACCGATTCCGCGGACGTCAGCGGAACCACGGCCGAGCCAGGTGAACCACAGTATTGCTACAGCATGAGCAACACCGTCTGGTACGCCTTCACGCCGACATCCGACGGAATCGTCCGTCTGGACACGGCTGGTACCTCGTTCTACGACACGAACCTGAATATCTATACGGCGATAGGGCCTGGCTTCGGCGGGCTGACCTTCAGTTCGTGTGCCTCGTTCGGGAGTGCGCGGCTGCTTACGGTCCATGCGGGCACCACGTACTACCTTCAGGGCGGAAGCGCCTTCGGTGGGACGGGTCCTCTTCACGTCAACGCGACCCTGATCCCTCCGCCGCCGAATGACAGCTTCGCCCAGGCGACAACCATTGCGACGCTTCCATTCTCGGCCGGAGTCGACACGACAGCGGCGACGCTCGAGACGAACGAGCCGAGCCCATCATGCGGAAGCGTCACGGCGACGGCGTGGTATGCATTCACCCCCACAGTCGCCGAAACGGTGACAGCAAGCGGCTCCGCTCCCTTCTCGGTCCAGATGGCCGTCTACACCGGAAGCACGCTCGCGTCGCTCTCCGGAGTCGCATGTGGCTACGGGCAGGTCTCCACGCACCTGGAGGCCGGCACGACCTACTTCGTTCAGGTTGCCGGTTCGTATTCGGGTGGCGGACCGATCACCTTCCAGCTCGCGGTGACGCCGCCACCATCCGCCCAGTTCTATGCCAATCCGAACGACGCGTCGATCTTCGACACGATCCAGTTCAACGACTATTCGTACGACCCGGGCAACTTCGGTTTCGGTTCGATGACCTGGCTGTTCGGAGACGGATCGACCGCGACCGGCTGCTGCCCGACCCACCGCTACACCATGGACGGCGATTACACGGTTCAACATACCGTCACGACCACTGACGGCCGATCAGCAAGCGTGGTCACGACGCTCCCGGTCCGCACGCACGATGTTGCAATCACCGGGTTTTCCGTGCCAAAAACGGCCAGCAGCGGCCAGACGAAGCCGGTCATCGTCAGTGTGGGCAACAAGCGGTACACGGAGATGGTCCAGGTTCGGCTCTTCGAGGGCAGCCCGTCGGGCCTCACGCTCATCGGCACCTTCAGTCAGGTGGTGCCGGCGCGATCGAGCAAGGCGACCACGGACTTTACCTTCGCCTACACGTTCACGACGGCCGACGCAGCGATTGGCAAGGTCACGTTCAAGGCAGACGTGACCATCCTTGGCCCTCGTGACGCGCTACCGGCGGACAACGAAGCCGTCGCGCTGCCGACCAGGGTGACCCGGTAAGCCGATCGTGCATTCGGGGCGCCGCCCTATGCTCTATGCATCGGGCGCCGCCCCGCGGTCGCTGGTCACGCCGAGGCGGTGGGCGATCGCCGCCGCCTCGACCCGGTTGCGGACACCGAACTTGCCCAGGATGTTGGAGACATGAACGCTCGCCGTCTTGCGCGTGATGAAGAGCGCGTCCGCGATCTGCTGGTTCGACCAGCCCGCCGCGACGAGGCCGAGGACCTCGGACTCACGCTGGGTCAGGCCGAGACCGGGGGCCGGCCGGGCGGCCGGCCGGGCGGCCGCTGTGTTGTCGTCGACGAGACTGATCCGGGCATGCTGGGCGAGCAGCTCGATCTCGCCTCGCAGGGGAGTCGCACCCAGGGCCACGACGGTGCGTTCGGCCAGCCGGAGCGCCTCTGCGGCGTTCTCCCGCGACCCGCGGGCGGCAAGGACCGCTTCGCCGACGCGGAACCGCGCGTAGGCGGCCGGGTAGGGGCGCTGCAGAGCGTCCCACCGCCGCGCCACGAGCTCCCATGCCGACGGCTCCGATGTCCCTCGCAGGCGCCCAGCCTCTGCGCGACAGAGCGCCAGGATCGCCTCGCGCCGGCCATCGGCCGCCGTAGCCGGGACACGCGACAGGCGTTTCGCCAGTCCGATGATGCGCGAGCCACGCTCCTCGGCGCGGGCGACCGCCGCCGTATCGTGACGAGCCCGCGCGTCAACGGCCGCGTCGGCCTCAGCCCTGAGCCCGGTGGCGGCCAACCAGCCGAGGGCCGGGTCCAGCGGCCGATCTCGGGTGACCGACCCGATTCCTGCCTCCACGGCAGCTCGCACATCCTCCAGCCGACCCTGCCACCGCGCGAGATCGGCCCGAGCGGCGAGCAGGGACACCTCATAGCCGCCTGACCGGCCGGCAGTTCCTTCCTCGTCCCGTGCTCGTTCGAGATGGATGACGGCTTCCGAATAGCGCCCAAGGTTCGTATCGAGTCGGGCCTGATTGACATGGAGCCAAACGGCCCAGCGACCGACCGGATCCAGGCCGAGTCCCTCAACGGCGACGGCTTCGGCCTCGCTCCACCGTCCAAGGTCGAACAATGCCTTGGCCGCCTGGCCCAGTAACATGCCACCGTACGTCCGGCTCACCCCGAGTCGGCGAACGATCGCGAAGCCGTCCATCGCAGCTTCCAGCGAGGACTCGGTCCGCCCGACCCGATCGAGCAGCGCCGCCAGGTTTCCATGGCCAAGGGCGATCCCTTCGACGCCGCCGAGTCCCTCGGCGATCGCCACTCCGTCGCGAAACGTCGCGATGCCACGGTCAACCTCGCCCGACATGGCCTGGCACCAGCCGAGCACGCCCCGCGCGAGCGCTTCCTCTGCAGCCGCGCTGGCGTCCACCGCCGTGTCGATGGCCTGGAGGGCCAACTCGGAGGCCTCGCGCAGGTTGCCGGCATACATCCGGAGGCCGGCGGCCTGTCCCAGTGCTCGTGCCCGGGCGCGGGAGGGCGGTTCGGCCGGGATCAGGCGAAGCGCCTCTGCGACCGCTGCCCCTGCCGCCTCGTCCTGGCCTGCCTCCCAGAGGTACCAGCGCAGCCGGTCGTGCAACGCCCCCAGCCGAGCTGGATCGGGTCGATCGGTCCGCTCGAGGTCCCGGACCGCGGCCCGGCCGAGCTCGATCGCCCGGTCGTAGGCGCCCATCAGGAGGGCGCACTCGGCGGCATGCTGCGACAGGGAGATGTGGTCGGCAACGAGCGTTTCGCCATCGAGGCCTGACCGGTCCCACACGGCCAACGCCCGCTCATAGAAGCGGCGTCCCAGGCCGAACGCGAAGGCATGTTCAGCCTCCGCCCCCGCCTCCGCCAGGGCTGGCACCGCCTGGGCGTAGTCCCGCGCCGCGTCGAGGTGGTAAGCGAGTTCCGCAGCCGATACCCCGGCTGTACCGCTCGCCTGCCGCTCCTGTAACCGACGGGCGAAACCTGCATGCAGGCGCACCTGCTCGCCCGCGACCAGCAGCCCGTAGGCGAATTCACGAAGGAGCGTGTGGCGAAACGTATACGAGGCCGGTTCCCCTGGGGCCTGCTCCTCCCTCAGAATCCCCGCCTCGATCGCCTCGCGAAGCGCGTCCTCGATCTCCGGGGCCGGCATTCCCAGCGCGCCTGCGAGCAGGTCGTCGTCGAAATGCAGACCGGCCGCGGCCGATGATCGAACCACATCCTGCGTCGCCGGCGAGAGGTCGGCGAGTCGCGCAAGAAGAACGTCATGCAGCTGCCGGGGGAGCTCCATGCCGGACGCAGGCGTCATGCCCAGGAGTTGCTCGGCATAGAACGGGTTGCCGCCGCTCCGCCCCAGGATGCCGTCGAGCAGTTCGGCCGAGGGCGCCCGGCCGCTGTCGATCGTGAGCATCTCGCCGAGCTCTGCACGGCTGAACGAGCGGAGCTCGATGCGCTCGACCCCGGTGTCTCGCTCGAGCTCTCCAAGCAGGCGGATCAGCGCCTCCTCGCGGTCGACCTCGTCGGTTCGGAGCGACAGCACGACCAGGGCGCGCGAGGTGCGCAGGTTCCGGGCAAGGAAGATCAGAAGGTCACGGGTGTCCTCGTCCGCCCACTGGAAGTCCTCGAGGATGAGGACGACGGGAGTCGATCGCCCGAGGCGCTCGATGACTGCCAGGACCGATTCAAACAGGCGTGCCTGGGCACGTTGGTCAAACTCCAGGCCGTCGGCGACCTCGACCGGCCGATCCACGTGCGAGGGCAGGAGTCGGGCGAGCGCATGCCGACCGGGGCCCAGCAGATCAGGTAGTCGAGCCGGATCCACCGAGGTGACGAGGGTCCGAAGCGCCTCGACGAACGGCGCGAACGGTAGCCCCTGGCCGCCGAATTCGAGGCACGCGCCGGCCAGCACCCGGGCGCCGCGGTCACGGACGGTGGCGGAAAACTGCTCCAGCAGCCTGGTCTTGCCGATCCCCGCCTCGCCGCCGACGATGACGACGCCGCCGTTGCCGTCGGCTGCTCGAGCAGCGGCCGCGTCGAGGCGCGCAAGCTCGACCGCCCGTCCGATGAACTGGGTCGCTTTGGCCGCATGGTCCACTGCAGCCGGATCATACGCAGTCGGTCAGCCAGCTCCAGCCTGCATCAGGCGACCACGGACCTTCGTTCGAGCCCGGCACAGCATCGTCCGGGTTGCTGCGTCCGTCCGCCCGATCGACTGGGCGATCTCTGAGCCTCGGTACCCGTGCGCGGCCAGGATCAACGCAGCTCGGTCGGTCGATCCAAGCTCCGAGAGCGCGATGCACAACGAATCGAACGTCTCGCTCTCGATTGCCTTCAGTTCGGGCGACTGAGCCAGGTCGCCTGGTGCGATCTCGGCGTTCCATCGACGGGCCACGGCCATCCGACGGCCCCGGCTGATCGCCAGGTTCTGGCCGACCCGATAGAGCCAGGCTCCGATGTTGTCGGGGACCCGGCCGGCGCGGAGCTGGATCACGAGCCGGACGAACGCCTCCTGGGCGAGGTCTTCCGCCGCGGCTCCGTCGCGGGTGATCGCGGTGAGCTGGCGCACGAGCGGGCCGGCATGGACCGCGTATGCCGTTTCGACCAGCTTGTCGGGATTGCATTCGGTTGTCATTTCGCCCCATCGAGTGGGGGCCGGACGAATGCCGGCCATGGGGCGACGGTGGTTCTAAGTCGGTGGTTCGGTCATTGGGCGGGTGCCCCATTTCAGAGCATCTGAACCGGTGCACGCAGCTGCGTAGACTCATCCGATGAGCGCCTGCACTCGCTGTGGCTCGAAGATCGCCGCCGGCGCACGGTTCTGCTCTGCGTGCGGCCAGCCCGTCGACATCGAGCCAGCGCCCGACGAGCGGAAGCTGGCCACGGCGGTCTTCGTCGACCTGGCGGAGTCCACGGCACTTGGCGAACGGCTGGACCCGGAGCGTGTCCGCGCAATCCTCCAGGACTACTTCTCGCTCGCATCCTCGGTCGTCCAGGCCTGGGGCGGCACGGTCGAGAAATACATCGGTGATGCCGTCGTGGCGGTGTTCGGAGTGCCGCGGACCCGGGAGGACGATCCCGCGAGGGCTGTCAGCGCCGCCGCCGAGATCGCCGAGCGATTCGAGGAGCTCGCTACCGGCCTGGAGCGCAAGCACGGCGTCAGGCTGTCCATCCGGGTCGGCGTCAACACCGGCGAGGTCCTGGCGCCGACAGAGGTCCACCCCGACCGCCCGATGGTGACAGGCGATGCGATCAACGTCGCGGCTCGCCTGCAATCGGAGGCGGCGCCCGGAACCGTGCTCGTCGGCGATCGGACCTTTCAGTCGACACGATCACTCTTCCGGTTCGGCGAGCCCGTCGACCTGCACCTCAAGGGAAAGGAGGGAACCGTCCGAGCCCACCCAGTTGTCGGGCGCATCGAGGGTGCCGTGGAAGCGGGGCCGGCCAGGAACCTCCAGGCGATGGTCGTCGGAAGGGAGCGCGAGGTGGCCATCCTCGGAGCCCTCCTGGACGAAGCCATCGAGACGGGAACACCGCGACTCGGCGTGATCTACGGTCCGGCTGGCATCGGGAAGAGCCGGCTCGTCCGCGAAGTCGTGGCGCTTGGCGCCTCTGGCCGCCCCGATCTCATGGTCCTTCGGGGTCGCTGCCCGGCTGTGGGCCAGGCGATCACCTACTGGCCCCTGGCCGAAATCGTCCGGGCCGCTTGCGGGATCTCCCTGGACGACAGCGGCGCGGCGGGCCAGGAGAAGCTCCGGAGGCGCGCCGGCGAGCTCCTTGCTGGGGAGCTGCCCGACAGCGACGTCAATGCCATCGTCTTTGCGCTGGCGACCACGGCGGGCATCGCCTTGCCGGACAATCCGCTCGACCAGAGCCGCCCGGTCGCAGTCATCACCGAGCTCGCCCGACGCTGGCCGCAATTTCTCTCCGCGCTCGCGAGTCGCCAACCGGTGGTCGTTGTCATCGAGGACCTGCACTGGGCGAGCGAACGGATCGTGGAGATGGTCGAGCGCCTGCTCGCTCGCTCGACGGGGCCGATCCTGCTCATCGCGACGGCACGGCCGGAGTTCGCAGAGGCAAACCCGTCGTTCGTCGTTGGCATCAGCGAGTCGACGACGGTCTCACTGCGGCCGCTGAACAGGAACCAGAGCACGAACCTGCTCGCCGGCCTCCTCCCTGACAACGACCTGGCGCCGGCGATCCAGGACCAGATCCTCGAGAGAGCTGAGGGCAACCCGCTCTTCGTCGAAGAGATCGTGAGCAGGCTCGTGGAGGCAGGCAGCCTGACGCGCCAGCATGGCCGATGGCAGTTGAGCGGCAGCGCGGCCGACATGGCGATCCCCGACACGATCAACGGCCTTTTGGCGTCCCGGATCGACGCGCTGCCCGACGCGGAACGCCACGTGCTCCGGGAGGCCGCGGTCGTCGGCAGGATCTTCTGGGAGCAGCCCGTCGCGGTCGCGGTCGGTGCCGCTGGGGTGGCCGAGCCGATGGGCGAACTGGAGCGACGCGGCCTTGTTTCGATGCGGCCGACATCCAGCCTTGCCGGCCAGGTCGAGTACACCTTCAAGCACGCGCTCATTCGGGACGTCGCCTACGCTGGGCTGTCGATGGCGCGTCGCGCCCGGGCGCACGCGGATGTCGCGAGATGGCTCACGAACCTCAGTCCCGACCGACCCGAGGAGCTGGCCGAGCTCGTCGCGTTCCACTACAAGGCCGCGCTGGCGGAGGGCGCCGACCTTGCCTGGCCGGCCGATTCGTCCGAGTTCGCAGAGATTCGAGCTCGGGCCCGGGCCGCATTCCTTGTCGCCGGCGCCACGGCTCGCAAGCGCTTCTCGATCGAACGTGCCGCCGAGCTCCATCAGCTGGCGTCCGACCTCGCGACAACCGAGGAGGAGCGCGCGGTCGCGCTGGAGGAACTGGGCGACGACCACGACGCGGCGTACGACGGCGATCGAGCGATCCCGGCCTGGGACAATGCGGCCGCTCTACGCCGCTCCCTGCCCGACAGCGGGCCGCATGTCGCCAGGTTGGCCATGAAGGCCGCCCGGATGGGAGCCATCCGCTGGGGTGGATTCAGCGTACCGATGGACCCTGCCGTCATCGACGGCTACGTCGACGCCGGCCTCGAAGCCGCAAGCGCCGGCGAGTATCGAGCCTGGCTGCTCGCACTGCGAGCGGTTGCCGGGCTGCGCTGGGTCGCGTTCCATCGGACGGACCCGATGCCGCTCGAGGACCGCATTCGCGCGGCCGAGGAGGGTCTCGCCTTCGCCCGGCGGGTGGGCGACTACGCCCTTGAGGCGAGTGCCCTGCGCGCCATGGGGGCATTGCTGCTCGGCTTCGGCGAAGTCGAGCGCGGGCTCGACCTGACACGCGAGGGACTCGAGCAGGCAAACCTGATCGGTGATCCGCGCGAACGCCATCTCGCGATCATCGAGAACGCCCAGACGCTCGTCTGGACTGCCGGTGAGCCGGACGCGGTGCTCCCGACGCTGGAGGATGCAATCGTGCTTGGGCGCGAGCTCCGCATCCACGACCTGTGTCATTCGACGGCAACGCTCATGAACGCCCTCTTCATGGCGGGTCGCTGGGCGGAGATCCCGGCCTACCTCGACGAACACATCCGAACGTTCAAGACCGACGATGCTGGGACGACCTGTCCGTTTGCCCTGGGTGGGTTCCAGCTCGGGGCCACCGTCCTGGCCCACCGAGGCGAAGCCGATCGCGCCCGGGAAGTCGCGGCACTCATGCCGCGGCCAGAGTCCCCCATCGGCATGGTCGAGGGCCTGCAGGCGATGGTCGCGAACGCGCTCGGCGACCCGGCTTCGGCCCGCTCGATCGCCGAGCGGGTGCTGTCGAGCGGTGCCCGGAACTTCGCCGAGGAGCCGCCAGTGGAGCTCGTGGCCTACCTCGACGCCCTCGTCGCCCTCGGGGACTGGGCCGCGCTGCGCGAGTACCTGCCTGAGGCGCGCGCTCGTTCAGCCAACCTGGCGATGGCCGGTCCTGCGACCGATCGTGCCGAGGGCCTCGCCGCGGCTGCGGCCGGCGACGAGGCGCGGGCACGAGAGCTGCTGTCGCGCGCGATCGACGGGTTCGACCGCGTCTCCGTGTTCGAGGCCGCACGCACACGGGAAGCTCTGGCGGCGATCGATCCAGGCGCGCGCGAATCGCTCCTCGCGGCTGCCCTCGCCACGTATGAGCGCCTCGGGGCGAAGCCTCACGTGGATCGCGTCACCGGCTCTGGTTCGCGAACCCGCGGTTCGAGGTAGATCACGGTACGAAAGGACACCACGCTTCGAACCCGCGCCTCCGCTTCGACGATCGTTTGAGCGACGCTGGTTGCGTTCCGGGACCCTCCGACGACAAATCCAGCCGCAACCACGAGGTCGTCCGGCCCGACGTGGATGGTCCGCAGGTCAACTACGGCCTCCACCCCGTCGGTCGTGGCGATCGCCTTCCTGATCGCCGCGATCACGTCGTCGGTCGCCGATTCGCCCAGGAGCAGACTCTGGGTCTCTCCGTTCACGAGCAACCCGATCGTCATGAGCAGGATCCCGATGGCGATCGACGCCGCGGCGTCCCACGCAGGCTCGCCGGTGAGCGTCGACAGGCTGACGCCGACCAGGGCGATGCCGATCCCGATCAGGGCGCCGAGATCCTCGAGGAAGACGATGATCAATTCGGGTGATTTCGTGACCTGGAGGAGCCGACGCCAGCTGAGACGGCCTTTCGAGGGCCGTCCAACGCGGATCGTCGTCCGCAGGGACCAGCCCTCGAGGACAGCCGCGAGGCCAAGGACCCCAAATGCCCAGGTTGGACCGACCAGCTGGTCATGCGACGCGAGGTGACTCACGCCCTCGACCACGGCAAGGACTCCCCCGGCCCAGAAGACGGTCAGCGAGACGACGAAGGCGTAGAGATACCGGTATCGAGCGTGCCCGAAGGGATGGCGTCGATCTGCCGGCCGCCTCGACCGCCGGGCGCCGACGAGCAGGAGGATCTCGTTGACCGAATCGGCGAGGGAGTGGAGCGACTCCGCGAGCATCGCCGACGAGCCAGTGACCGCGGATGCGGCGAACTTCGCGACGGCGATCGCGACATTGGCCGCGAGGGCCGTGATGACCGCGCCGCGCTGCTCAGAGGGCGGGGTCGACACCGACAGGCCTCCTCCGTTGGGTCGCGACCGGGTAGCCGGACCGACCACGAGTATGGGTCCAGGCAGCATTGGGGCGCGACCGACCAAAGGCGGGCGCGTGGTCTTGACATCACGACGCCGATCTGTATTATGCCGCTAGGTTAATTAACCGTAGCGTGAAATGCAGGTATGGAAGCCGACCCCCTGAGCGTGACCTTCGCCGCCCTCGCCGACCCGACCAGACGGGCGATCCTCGCCCGCCTCGCCCTTGGTGAGGCGACCGTCACAGAGCTCGCGGCACCCTTCGACATGAGCCTCCCGGGAATCTCGAAGCACCTCAAGGTGCTGCAACGGGCCGGTCTCATCGAGCAGGGACGTCAGGCGCAATGGAGACCCTGCCGGCTGCAGCCGGCACCGCTCCGAAGTGTCGCGGACTGGGTTGGCCAGTACCGCCGGCATTGGGAGGCGAGCTTCGACCGGTTGGACACCTATCTCCGCGACCTACAGGACAGCCAGGCACAAGAGAAGGGAGACGACGATGACCGCGACCCGAATCGACCGAGGTAGCACAGAAACGACGACCATCTACACCGATGGACAGGATCTCGTCATGGAGCGCATCTTCGATGCGCCACGCGAGCTTGTCTGGAAGGTCATCACGGACCCCGAACGAATTACCTTGTGGTGGGGACCGCATGGCTACACGACGACGGTGGTCGAGATGGACGTCCGACCAGGTGGCCGCTGGCGCTTCATCAACCACACGACGGCTGGTGAGGACATTCCGTTCAAGGGCGAGTACCTGGAGGTCGTGCCACCCGAGCGCCTTGTCCAGACCTTCATCGTCGACGTCGATCCGTTCCGTGACCAGGCAGCGATCACAACGCTGACGCTCGAAGACGTTGGCGGTCGTACGAAGCTGACCTCTCACGACCGATTCCCGTCGGCCGACGCCCTTGACGGCGCGCTGTCCACGGGCATGGTTCGCGGCGCGATCGAAACGTGGGACCGCCTGGCAGTCGAGTTGGCGAAGGGCTGACCCCGACGGATCTGGCGCGACGCTCTCCCCAGCCGTTGACTATGACGATCGGCATACGTTAGGGTAGGCCCCTATTGCTATGACGACCGTCATAGTCCGCGAAGGAGCCGCCTGATGCCGATGATCGACGTCTACGCCACCGAAGGTACGTTCACCGACAGGAAGGCCCTGGCCAGGGACCTCGCCGCCGCGGTCATGCGATGGGAGGGCGTCCCGGAGATCGCGCTTTTCAAGGAAAACACCGCGGCGTTCGTCCACGACCTGGCGTCTGACGCGGTATCCAACGTCGCGGGCGACAGCAACTACGTTCGCGTCCAGGTCCTGACGCCGGTCGGTGTGCTCGATCGCGACAAGCAGCTGGGCGTGGTCAGGGACCTGACGGACATCGTCGCCTCGGCGGCGGGGGACCCCACGCTCGTCGACCGCACGTGGGTCTTGATCGTCGAGTCACCGGAGGGCGGCTGGGGGCTCGATGGCCACGCGTACACGAACGCCGAGATTGCCCAGGCCGCCCGCCGCGCGCTCGCGGGAGGTTAGCCCGTTCGCCCTGCGAGGCTTCGGACCTGGTCGAGGAGCTGCTCGGCAACGAGGTCGAACGGTTCCAGGCTTTGCTCGGCGCGCGATAGCGCCACGGCTCCCTCACTCGAGGCGATGAGCGTTGCGGCAATCCGCTCGGCATCACGGACGGTAAGGCCGCCTTGTTCGAGCAGCTCGGCGAGTCGCCGTCGCCACGCGCGAAACACGCCAGCGGCACGGTCCCGGAGGTCGGGCGAATCGGCGGCCACGGTCACCGCCAGGACGGCGCAGCCTGCCTCGAGATTCGACCGAACGAGCACTTCACGCCAGATGTGGAGGAACCAGGCCGCCATCTCTTCCGCCGGGACGCCGGCCCTCCGGTTGAGCAATTCAATCGCGTGCTCGCCGGCCAGGTCGAGCGCCGATCCGATCAGCTGATCCTTGCCGCCCGGAAAATGGTGATAGACGGAGCCGCGCGGTGCCCCGGACTGCTCGAGGACCTCCGAGAACGAGGTTGCCTGCAAGCCCCTCCTGGCCAGGAGATCGACCGCGCTGACGACCATCCGAGCTCGAACTCCGCGGGCCACCCTGGCACTCCTCCGGTCTGCGCGGCCCTTATGGGCGTCACGCTATGGCGCCCATCATAGTTGCACGCGCAGAGTGGCCCACCACGACGTGGCGGAGCTGGCCGAGGCTTGGCTATTTCGCGGCGATGACGGTAGGGCTGGGCGCAGAGATCTGCCCCGTCCCGGAGCCGTTCGTTGCCGCGACGGTGTAGCAGTAGCCGGAGCCCCTGGTCGTCGAGTTGTCCTTGTAGCTCAAGACGTTGCCCGGACTGATGGTCGTCGGCGAACCCGCGCAGTTCAGGAAGCGCTGGAGGGTGTAGCTCGTGATCGGGCTGCCCAGGTTCGACGGCGCGGTCCAGTGCACCGTGATGCCCTTGCCCGGACCGGCCGATGCGGTCGGAGGCGCCGGCTGTCCCGGGACGACCTGCTGGTTGACGACGGTCAGCGTGAAGCTCTGGCTCGCATTCGGTGGCGCGCCGTTCGTGGCCGTGAACGTGAGCGGATAGGTGCCAGCCGTCCCCGAGGCCGGCGTGCCCGACAGCGTGCCCGTGCCGTCGGCGTTGCCGACGAAGGAGACCCCGGACGGGAGCGTGCCGGTCCGGCCGACGGTCGGCGTCGGCGTGCCGGTCGTGGTGACCGTGAACGAGCCTGCCGCGCCGATCGTGAACGTCGCGTTGTTGGCGCTGGTGATCACCGGGGTGGTCTTCACAGTCAGCGTGAACGTCTGCGTCGCGTTCGGGAGGTTCCCGTTCGCAGCCGTGAAGGTGAGCGTGTAGGTCCCGGTCGTGCCAGCGGCCGGAGTGCCCGACAGTGTGCCGGTGCCATTTCCGTTGTCAATGAACGTGACCCCGGAGGGCAGCGTGCCTGTCCGGCTGATGGTCGGCGCCGGGTTGCCGCTCGTGGTCACCGAGAAGCTGTTCGATGAGCCCGTGACGAAGGTCGCCGTGTTGCCGCTCGTGAACG
>JAXDKX010000193.1:0-6282 GCA_034666905.1 Chloroflexota bacterium
TGACAACCCGGATTCGGCGCACGCAACATGGCGATCTGAACGCCTCCCACCCTCGACGCAGGCCCATCGCGGCCGTGGCCGCCCTCGTCGCCGTCCTGCTGCTTCCGGGCCTGGTGGCTGCCCATCCGCTCGGGAACTTCACGATCAACCACTACGCGGGCGTTCGGATCGAGACCGATCGAATCCTCCTCGACGTCGTCATCGATCAGGCGGAGATCCCGGCGTTCCAGGCCCGCCTCGGGTTCGATGCCAATGGGGATGGCGAGCTTTCGTCGGCCGAGATCGAAGCGGGCCGCGTGGCCGCGTGCCGGAGTCTCGCCCCGTCGCTGGAGCTGCAGGTCGCCGGTGCCCGCCCGGTGCTCCAGTTGATCGAGGCTGGCCTCGCGTTCCCGCCCGGGGTTGGCGGGCTCTCGACGATGCGCGAGGTGTGCGACTTCACGGCCTCGCTGGTGAGCCCGATCGCTGCCGGCAGCACGATCGACTTTGCCGATCGGTCATTCAGCGAGCGGCTCGGCTGGCGCGAGGTCGTCGTCCAGGGCTCAGGCGTGACGATCGCCGCCGCACGGGGCGAGCTCAGGTCGTCGAGCGTCTCTGCTCGCCTGACCCACTACCCGACGACGCTGCTGGCCCAGGCGTTGGCCGATACGGACGTCACGGTGACCGCGACGCCGGGCGGTCCGATCCTGGCGTCGCTCGACATCCCCGACGCGGCGCCGCTGTCGGCGGGCGTTGGCTCCACGGCGCGCGTAGCGGCGGCGGTCGCCCCGGTCGCAGCCGGCGCGGTCCCGGGTGGTGTGACCGGCGGCGAGCTGCCCTCGATCTTCCGGACCGCGGACCTGACCCCACTGGTGCTGCTCGCCTCCCTGCTGACGGCGGCGGCGCTGGGTGCCGGCCACGCCTTGACCCCGGGCCACGGCAAGACGCTGATGGCGGCCTACCTCGTCGGGACCCGTGGAACGCGGCTGCATGCGGCCGGACTCGGGCTCTCGGTGGCCCTGTCGCACACGCTCGGAATCCTGGCGCTGGCAGGGCTGGTCGTGGGTGCCGGAGGGTTCCTCCCGCCGGACGTCGTGGTCAAGACGACGCCGGTCATCGCGGCGATCTCGATCGTGGCGATCGGTGGCTGGATGCTCATCGGCGAGGCGCGTCGCCGGTGGCGGAAGCGGCTGGCGACGACCGCGCACGAACGCTCGCACTCGGCCGGGGCCCCGCACGATCACGAGCCGGCCCACGACCACGGCCACGTCCACGCGAGCGATCACGCGCACGATCACGACCACGACCACGCCCCAGCCCCCGGCGAGCACAGCCACGGCGGCATCCGCCACAGCCATCTGTCACGCAGCGGATCCACGATCTCCTGGCGCAGCCTCTTCGTCCTGGGGCTGGCTGGTGGCCTGATCCCCTCCGCCAGCGCGCTGCTGATCCTCCTCGGCTCGATTGCGGCCGGCCGGCCGGCCTTCGGCTTCGTGCTGGTCGTGGCGTTCGGGCTGGGCATGGCGCTCGTGATGGGCGGCATCGGACTCGCCCTGGTCGTCGCGCGCGGCCGGCTCGATCGTGTCGAGGCCGTCTCCCCGCTCGGTCGGATCGGTGCGTCGATGCCGCTCGTGGCGTCCGTCCTGGTCCTCGGCCTCGGGCTCTACCTCACGCTCCAGGCAGTCTCGGGCAATACGACGTTCTGACTAGTCGCCGCTGCCGGTGCCCTCTGCTAGGCTGCGCCGCGCATGAAGGACCTGACCGATCGCGCCCTCGATACGGCCTCCGGCCTGGGCGCGGGATACGCGGACGTTCGCGTTGTCCGCCGGCTTGAGGAAAGCATCGCCATCAAGACCGGGCGGGTCGAGGGCGTCGCCTCTGGAGAGAGCGAGGGCTTCGGTGTCCGCGTCCTGGTTGATGGCGCCTGGGGCTTCGCTTCGTCGCACATCCTGACCACCGCCGAAGCCGATCGAATCGCCGGCGAGGCCGTGCGGATCGCCCGCGCCAGCGCGACGGCCCTGCGGAACCCGACCCGGCTCGACGACCGGGCGCCAGCCCGGGGACGGTACGAGACGCCGCTCGAGGAGGATCCATTCGCGGTGCCGCTGGAGACCAAGATCGCGAACCTCCTGGCGGCAGACGAGGCGGCAACGCGGGTCAAGGGCATCGCCTTCACGGAGTCCAGCTACGGGGCACAGCGCGAGTGGAAAACATTCGCAGCCACGGACGGCAGCCTGACCGAGCAGGTCATCACCCACGTGGGCTCGGCCGTGGAGGCGAATGCCATCGACGGCGATGAGCACCAGCGCCGGAGCTTTCCGGACGCGGGCGGCGGCTGGCAGGCCGCCGGCTATGAATACATCCGTGGTCTCGGCCTCGAGGCTCACGCCGAGCCGCTGGCCGACGAGGCCGTGGCCCTGCTCACCGCACCCCAGTGACCGTCGGGCCAGTTCACCGTCGTTCTCGACCCCTCGCAGCTCTATCTGCAGGTCCACGAGAGCTGCGGGCATCCGTGCGAGCTGGATCGTGTCTTCGGCACCGAGGCGTCCTACGCCGGCACCAGCTTCCTGACCACCGACAAGCTCGACGACGGCTTCCGCTACGGCTCCGACCTCATCGACATCGTCGCGGACGCCACGGCGCCGGGAGGGATGGGGACGTTCGGCTGGGATGACGAAGGGGTCGCCGCCCAGGCCGTGCCGCTCGTCCAGAACGGCATCTTCGTTGGCTACCTCAGCAGCAGGGAGACCGCACCACGGATCGGGCGCCAGAGCAGCGGAGCGATGCGGGCGGACGGCTGGAACCGGATTCCGCTCATCCGCATGACCAACATCAACCTGCTGCCGAAGCCCGGCATGAGCCTCGACGAGATCGTGGCCGACACGGACGACGGCCTCTACCTCGCCTCGAACCGGAGCTGGTCGATCGACGACCGGCGGCTGAACTTCCAGTTCGCGACCGAGGTCGCCTACGAGATCAAGAACGGGCGCAAGGGCCGCCTCTTCAAGAACCCGACCTACACCGGCATCACTTACGAGTTCTGGCGCTCGTGCGACGCGGTGGGCGACGAATCCAGCTACGTCATGCTCGGCACGCCGAATTGCGGCAAGGGCGAGCCGGGACAGACGGGCCACGTCGGGCACGCGGTTCCAGGCGCCCGCTTCCGGAACGTCAAGGTCGGCGTCGGCAAATGGTGAGCCCGAGCGCCCAACCGTGAACGACGATCGAGCTCGCGATGCACTGACCCTGGCCGAGGCCGTCCTGGCACAGGCGATGGACCAGGGCGTGACCGAAGCCGAGGCACTGGTCATGGCCGAGGATTCGGCCCTCACCCGCTTCGCGAACAGCGAGATCCACCAGAACGTGGCCGAAACCAACGTCGTGATCAACCTCCGGGTCGTGGTCGGCCGGCGGATCGGCGTCGCCTCCTCCGGGCGGACCGACCCCGAAGGCCTGCGCCGCCTGGCCGAGAACGCGGCGGCGATCGCCCGAGTCGTGGAGGAGCTCGACGATTGGGGCGGCCTCCCGGGCCCGACCGAGGCCACCGCGGTCGCGGCCGGCTACAGTCCCGCAACCGACACGGCGAGCCCCGAGTTTCGCGCCGACGCGGCCCGTGCGGTGATCGCCGCCGCCGACGCCGCCGGGGTGGTGGCCTATGGCTCGTTCGCGACCGGCACGGAGTCGGCCGCGGTGGCAAATTCCCGGGGCGTTCGGGTTGGCGGTACCCGGACCACATCCCAGCTGATCACCGTCTCGATGGGCCCGGACGGCGGCACCGGGTACGCCGAGTCGGCAGCCGTGGACGCCGGGACCATCGACGCGGCTGCCATCGGGCGAGAGGCGGCCGACAAGGCACGGGCGACCGCCAGTGCCGTCTCGATCGAGCCGGGTGATTACCCGGTCGTGCTCGAGGAATACGCCGTCGTCGACCTGCTCGACATGCTCGGCTACCTCGGCTTCTCCGCGCTGGCCGTGCAGGAGGAGCGAAGCTTCTTCGAGGCGGGCAAACGGATCGGCAGCGACCTGGTCACCATCACCGACGACGGGCGTGATCCGGCCGGGCTGCCGATGTGGTTCGACTACGAAGGGGTTGCCAAGCAGCGGGTGGAGCTGGTCGATCGCGGAATCTGCCGCAACGTCGTGTACGACGCGCAGACGGCGGCCCGCGCCGGAGCGACCTCGACCGGCCACGGCCTGCCGGCGCCCAACCCGTACGGTCCGTTCCCGCTGAACATGGTGATGGCGGCCGGGACCGCCTCGCGCGATGACCTGATCGGCGGACTCGATCGCGGCCTGCTGGTGACTCGGTTCCACTACACCAACCCGGTCCACCCAAAGCTGGCGATCGTCACCGGCATGACGCGGGACGGGACCTTCCTCGTGGAAGGCGGCCAGATCGTCGGTCCGGTCAAGAACCTGCGCTACACGCAGAGCTACCTCGAAGCCATTGCCCGCACCGTCGCCGTCGCCAGCGATCGACGGACGCTGCGCGGATTCCTGGGTGGGGTCGTCGTGCCGGCTGTTCGAATCGAGGCATGGACGTTCACCGGTGGAACAGAACACTGAGCGCCCCGCAACGGGAGGCCTGATGCCAAGCTTCGATGTCGACGCCCTGCGTGCCGAGTTCCCGGCACTCGGCCGCGAGCAGGATGGGCGGCCGGTCGCGTTCCTCGACGGGCCTGGCGGGACGCAGGTGCCCCAACGCGTGATCGATGCGGTCGTCGCCTACTACCGCGACACGAACGCGAACGCCGGGGGCGCGTTCGTCACGAGTGAGCAGAGCGACGCGATGGCGCTCGAAGCGCGCGGAGCGGTCGCCGATCTGCTCGGCGCCGCCAGTCCGGACCAGATCAAGTTCGGCTACAACATGTCGACGCTCACATTGCACATCGGGCGATCGATCGGTGCCACGTTGCACGCTGGCGACGAGGTCGTGGTCACGACGCTGGACCACGAGGCGAACGTCTCGACCTGGAAGGCGATGGCCGCCGATCGGGGCGTGACGGTCCGGACCGTGGACATCCACGACGACGACGTCACCCTCGATCTCGAGGACCTCGAATCGAAGCTCAACTCGAAGACGAAGCTCGTGGCGGTGGGCTATGCCAGCAACGCCGTCGGGACGGTCAACCCGGTCCGCGAGATCGTCGCGCGGGCCCACGAGGTCGGAGCCCTGACGTATGTCGATGCCGTGGCCTATGCGCCCCACGGGCCGATCGATGTCCAGGCCCTCGACACGGATTTCCTGGTCTGTTCTGTCTACAAGTGGTTCGGGCCGCACCTGGGCGCCCTGTACGGCAAGGCCGAGGTCCTCGACCGTCTGCCGGCATTCAAGGTCCTGCCGGCGCACGACCGGTTCGAGACCGGAACGGCGTCATTCGAGTCCATCGCCGGCACCCTCGCCGCGACCGACTACCTCCGGGACGTCGGCCGGAGCTACGGCGACGTCAGCGACGCCGCGGGTGCCGCCGATGGCACTGAACGTCGGCGGGAGCTGGTGGCGGGGCTGACCGCCATCGCCGACTACGAGCGCGACCTCGTCACCCGCCTGATCGACGGCCTCGAGACCATCGCCGGCATCACGATCCACGGCATCACGGATCGAGCCCGCTTCGGGTCGCGCGTCCCGACGGTCTCGGTTTCGATCGAGGGCATCCGCCCCCGGGCGGCCGCCGAGACGCTCGGCCGCCAGGGAATCTTCACCTGGGATGGTGATTTCTACGCCACCGGCCTGATCGAGCGCCTCGGCAAGACTGACGAAGGCGGCGTGCTCCGCCTGGGTCTCGTGCACTACAACACCGAAGGCGAAGTGGACCGGACGCTGGAGGCGCTGGAGCGCTTGCACTGAGCCGCACCTCGCGCCATCATCGGCATCGACCGGCGTCCGACCGGCTGCTTGGGGGCACGACTCATGCTCGATCTTCGTCGCGCGACGCGGCTGACCCTCGTGGGTGTCCTCGCCGCCTTGACCTTCGCCGCGTGCAGCAGTGGCACGGCGGCGAGCCCGTCCCCGGCGGCCGTGGACGCGGCGACGCCGACCGCCGAGGCCGCCGCGACGCCGACCCCTGACACCGGCCAGGGCGCCGCGGCGACACCGGAGGCGACACCCGATCTGGCGATTCCGACCTTTGACCTGAAGGCGTTGACCGGGGCCTTTCCCGGAGTCGAGTCGTATCGCTCGTCGACGAGCGTTGGGGGCGTCAAGCAGTACGAGAGCGTCGTCGTGACGAAGCCCGTGTTGTCGAAAGCCATCACCGTGTTCGACGGAACCAACGTCTCGAACAGGTACATCGTGATCGGCGACAA